>JAIDBM010000127.1 GCA_029056365.1 Muribaculaceae bacterium
GAAAAATTACCCGCTCCGGACTGAAGCGGGTAAGGGAGGATGTGCTCTTTATTTTAGTTTAAATGAAAGAGCCGTGTCTTGGAGCCGGCCAGGCACAATGTTTACAATGTTTAATAACATGTTTAGTTAAATTTGTGAGAAAAATTTTGGTTTGAAAGCAAAAAAGTATGTAAATTTATGCCTTGAAATGGGGCGATAGCTCCTTAATATAATTGATTCTAAAGCTATGTCTGGTTGTAAATATTCTTAAATCAGATAATTAAATAATATAACGGCATAAAATTCAAATGAAATTAAGTTTCCATATCGACTATCGTACGAATTGGGGAGAGTCGGTCTTTATCGTCGGTGACCCGATGGCTCTTGGAGCCGGAGATATGTCTTCGGCTGTGAAGATGACTCTCACAGGTACGGAAAACTGGTGTGTTGAAGTTGAGGTTCCCGATACTGTACGCGAATTCGAATATCGCTACTTTGTGCGCCATGACAATGGCGGAACGAAAGATGAATGGGGTCGCCCGCACCGCTTTGTTCGTGGACGCAGTGCCAAGAATTTCAACATCAACGACCGCTGGCAGGATCAGCCGTGGGACAAACCATACTATTCATCGGCTTTTACCGATTGTATATGTCATCGGTCGAACCGTCAGAAGGCTCTCGCTCCTAAAAACGGATTCGTGAACATACGCATAACGGCTCCGATGGTCAAAACCAACCAGACGTTGGCTATATGCGGAGCATCGGAATCGCTTGGCGGCTGGAATCCGGCAAAGGCCGTGCGTCTTTCCGATGCCAACTTCCCTGAATGGGAGGTGAATGTCGATGCAAAGGATCTTAAATCTGAGACAGAATATAAATTCCTTATTATCGACAGTGAGAGCGGCGAACTTGTCGCATGGGAAGGCGGAGGAAACCGCCGCATAGGGGTGACTCCTGAAAAAGACGTAATATACACCATAAGCGGCATGCGGTTCATAAACCCGCTTACTCCGTGGAAGGGTGCCGGAACTGCGATACCGGTGTTTTCGGTAAGAAGCGATGAGGACTTTGGTGTAGGAGACTTCATGGACTTGAAGAAGATGATTGACTGGCTGGCGGAAACCGGCCAGACAATTCTGCAGATTCTGCCGATCAACGACACAACCATGACGCATACCTGGACGGATTCGTATCCGTACAATGCCAACAGTTGTTTTGCGCTGCATCCGATGTTCATGCGTCTGAGCGAGCTCGGAACTCTTGCCGATCCGGCCCGTCAGGCATATTTCGACAATCTCGGCCGGGAGCTGAACGACCTCAAGGAAATAGATTATGAGCGTGTGAACCAGGGTAAAATAGAGTTCTTCCGCGAGATATTTGCCCAGGAAGGCGCCAAGGTGATAGCCAGCGATGAATATAAGGAATTTGTTGAAGCAAACCGGCACTGGCTTATGCCGTATGCGGCTTTCTGTGTGTTGCGCGACAGATTCGGCACACCCGATTTCTCGTTCTGGGGCGAATATGCTTCGTTCAGCGATGAACTCCTCGACCGTTTTGTAAAAGACAACGCAGCGGAAATAGACTACGTGTGTTACCTCCAGTATAATCTCGATAAACAGTTGCGCCATGTGAGGGATTACGCACACAGCAAAGGTGTTGCGATAAAGGGCGATATACCTATCGGTATATCACGCACAAGTGTGGACGCATGGGTGGATACACGTCTGTTCAACATGGATTGCCAGGCCGGTGCTCCGCCGGACGACTTCTCGGTTCTTGGACAGAACTGGGGATTCCCCACCTACAACTGGGAAGAAATGAATCGCGATGGATTCGCATGGTGGAAGGCCCGGTTCCGCAAGATGTCGGAATATTTCGATGCATATCGTATCGACCATGTGCTCGGATTCTTCCGCATATGGCAGATTCCTATGGATGCCGTGCATGGTTTACTCGGCATATTCAATCCGGCGCTTCCGTATACCACCGATGAACTGAAATACAACTACGATTTCTGGCTGGATGCCGATCTTCAGACCACACCTTATATAATGGAGCATTTCCTTGGCGATTTCTTCGGCGAATATGCCGATGAGGCCCGCAACCGCTTCATGTATGGTGTGGGATATGGCCGATATAAGCTAAAGGGTGAATACGCAACCCAGCGTGCCGTGGCGGATTTCTTTGCGCAGCAGCCCAAAGATGAGAAAAACACCCGCCTATGTAACGGATTGCTCGGTCTTATCGATGATGTGCTCTTTATAGAGGACCCGGTTGAAAAGGGCAAGTATCATCCGAGAATTTCAGCACAGTTCACATACATATACCGCTCGCTCAACGACTATGAGCGCTGGTGCTTCGACCGTCTTTACAACGACTTCTACTATCACCGGCACAATGACTTCTGGTATGGAAAGGCTATGTGGAAGCTCCCGCCTCTTATATCCGCTACAGACATGCTCTGCTGTGCCGAGGATCTTGGCATGATTCCAGATTGTGTTCCGGCTGTGATGTCGGCTCTGGAAATTCTGTCGCTGGAGATACAGCGTATGCCCAAAGACCCCGGAGCCATGTTCGGAAACACATGGAGCTATCCGTACTACTCGGTATGCACTACTTCTACTCATGATATGGGCGGAATCAGACAATGGTGGGAGGAAAACCGCGACAAAATACAAAACTACTATACAAACGTGCTTCATGGCCAGGGCGATGCACCGTATTTTGCCGAGCCATGGGTATGTGACCGGATAGTCGACCTGCAGCTCAAGTCTCCTTCGATGTTATGTATACTTCCCCTTCAGGACTGGCTGTCGATAGACGGAACCCTGCGTAGGGAGAATCCGCTTGAAGAGCAGATTAATGTGCCGGCGAATCCGCGTCATTACTGGCGCTACCGCATGCATATGACTGTTGACGAGCTTCTTGAGGCATCGGATTACAACAGATATATACGCCGCAAGATTGTGGCTTCGGACCGATAAGTCCTGTGACGCTTTTATGCGGGGCACTTTATCCGGACAACGGATAAGTGCCCCGCTTTTATTATGTAAACGGGTCGGTAAATTTTTAAATTTAATAAACCATTAAGGCTTATGGGTTGTTTTTAAGTCATAAAGGCCGGAATATCCGACCTATGAGAATTCATCCTTTTATGACACCCTAATAATTTACAAAATGAAACGAGTCGCTTTACTATTAGCTGTTGCGCTTACGAGTGTAGCAGTATTCGCTCAGAAAATCAATAAGAATGAGCTGAAACAACTTCAGGTATTTCTTTCAGAACCCGCAGAAAAAGACGCTACAAACGCACAGGCCTTGAAAATCACCAATACTTCCGATCCCTCCGGATGGGAGGGCATCACTGTCGAAGGCGGACATGTGACCAAGATCGAGTGGAAGGACAAGCATCTTGCCGGAACTCTGAATCTGTCGGGATTCACCGCACTTACCAGCGTGGATGTATCGCGTAACAAAATCGGAGCTTTGTCGGTGAAGGGTGCTACAGCGCTCACCGAACTCAATGCTTCTCGCAACCGTCTGACAGAATTTGATGCCCAGGGTTGCGCGGCCCTTCAGAAGCTGTCGGTAAACAACAACTATCTTACAGATATTGAGCTTGGAGGCTCTCCTCTGCTGACCTCGCTGAATGTGGCTGCTAACCGCATGGTTGAACTCGACCTTTCGAATTCGGCTACATTGAAGACCGTGAACTGCCAGTCGAATCTGCTTGAGAGTCTGTCAATCACTAACTGTACCGCTCTAAAAAACCTGTATTGCGGTTATAACAAGCTTACCAGTATAACATTCAGCGGTGTCAGCGATCTGCAGAACCTGAATATCGATGACAACCGTATAAGCTCGATGATTGTGAGCGGACTTCCGTCGCTGAGCACATTTATATGCTCCGACAACTCAATGACAACTCTCGGTATGCGTGATTGCAAGAACCTTCTCGATTTGGTATGCAGTTATAACGACCTGACAAGTCTCACGGTAGACAACTGCCCGAATCTGCAATTCGTAGACTGCAGTTACAACGACTTGACCCAGCTGTCGCTCGCAAACCAGACATTCCTGCAGCGTGTATTATGCAACAACAATCAGCTGCAGATGCTTGATGTATCGTTCGACCAGGCGCTTACTTATATCAACTGCCGATATAACTTTATTACAGATCTGCGAACTACTGCATGTCCGAACCTGCGTATGATCGCATGTCAGTGGAACTATTGAGTAAGTTCAAGCAGTCTTCGCTGATTACGGAAAGTATCAATGCAACGAATATACACAATTATCTATAGCAGCTAATAAGCGCGAATCTCGGACTGACGGCCTCCACAGTAATGCGGAGGCCGTTGTTTGTGCTTGGACTGATATACAATGTTTTAGACCGCATTCGGAGTGCTGCTGAATCTTTTTTTGATATTTTTCTTCAAAAAAATTTGCACAATCGAAAAAAAGGTTGTAACTTTGCACTCGCAAAAGGGCGGGATAGCTCAGTTGGTTAGAGCGTCGGATTCATAACCCGGAGGTCCCGAGTTCAATTCTCGGTCCCGCTACGATTCTCCTTCGGGAGTTTCAAATAGATGGTGAGCATAGCTCAGTTGGTTAGAGCGTCGGATTGTGGTTCCGAAGGTCGAGGGTTCGAAACCCTCTGTTCACCCCACACAAGAGAAAAATTGGTTTATGACGGCGTGTTCGTGAGAATCCGCCGTTTTTTTTAATATTATATTTAATATTATATTTATGGATAAGCCAGATATCAGAGAATTGCTCGATTACCATGCTTCGAGAATCAATTCCCATGAATTCATAGCCGATGACCCGGTGCAGTTTCCGCGAATGTTCACAGACCAGCGCGATGTCGAGATTGCCGCATTGCTGAGCGCCACTATTGCCTGGGGCAAGCGTTCGATGATTATACGCGATGCACAGCGAATGTTCTCGCTTATGGATATGCAGCCATATAATTATGTGATGGACCAGGGATATGAGGATCTGCCGCAGCAGAATATACACCGTACCTTTTTTAGCGGTAACCTGCAGCACTGGATGCGCGGGTTGCGCTCGATATATCTGGAGCATGCCACGCTCGATGATTTTTCCCGCAGTGTTGGAGCAGGCGCATGTGATTATCCGGCGGTGCGGATCGCAGAGGCCATAAATGAGCGTCTGGCTGCTGCCAACGGTGGGATAGGCGACAGCCGCTGCCTGCCGTTGAATCTGAAAACAACAGCATTGAAGCGTCTGAATATGGCGTTACGCTGGCTTGTGCGTACCGATGGAATTGTGGACCTGGGCCTATGGCGCAGTATCGATGAGAGTCAGTTGCGGATTCCGCTTGATGTGCATGTGATACGGACGGCAACCGGACTGGGCCTGTTGACGCGCAGGAGTGCCGACCGTAAGGCTGTAGAGGAACTGACATCGGAACTACGTACAATGCGTCCGCATGATCCGGTGTTTTACGATTTCGCTCTGTTCGGACTCGGTGTATCCGGAGAAAAATTCTGAATTTATAAGCCGAGTTTTCGGATCAGGTCGGGCCGGTGCAGTCGCATCAGGCTTTTCCGTATGTCGGCTTGCTGACTGCGGTCGTACCAGAAGAAATATCTGCGCTGGGCGAGTTTTTCCTGTTTCGATCTGGCGCAGAAAATGCGTTTGCCGGTGTATGGATGGTATCCGCTGTAATATATTTCGGTGGCTACGGTCATCGGTGTGGGAGTGAAGTCCTGCACCTGTTCCAGACGGAAGTCGAGCTGACGGGTTTCAACCGCCAGTTCCGCCATGTCGGTTTCATGACATCCCGGATGACTGGATATGAAATATGGAATAAGTTGCTGACGCAGTCCGCAACGGCGGTTGATATTGTCGAAGCGTTTCTTGAAGTCGTGAAAAAGCGAGAACGATGGTTTGCGCATAATTTCAAGCACTTCATCGGAAGTATGTTCCGGGGCCACTTTCAGGCGGCCGGATACATGATTTTCAATCAGCTCGTCGATATACGTTCCGGAAGCCTTGTCGACATCGGGCTTGCCGCTGCGGTGCATGGCAAGGTCGTAACGGACTCCGCTGCCGATGAACGATTTTTTTACTTCCGGCAATGAGTCCACAGCATGGTATATGTCGAGCAGTGGGCGGTGGTCGGTGTTCAGGTTCGGGCACACCTGAGGATGCAGGCATGAGGGACGGCGACATGCCGCGCATGCCTTGCGGTTGCGTCCCGACATGGAGTACATGTTGGCCGATGGTCCGCCGAGGTCGCTTATGTAGCCTTTGAAGTCGGGCATACGCACAACCTGACGGGCCTCCCGCATAATTGATTCCTTTGACCGGGATGCTATGAATTTGCCTTGATGCGCCGATATGGTGCAGAAAGCGCAGCCTCCGAAACATCCGCGGTGGAGGTTTATGCTGTGCCGTATCATAT
>JAIDBM010000128.1 GCA_029056365.1 Muribaculaceae bacterium
GAAACTCCTATCATCCGCGGTTCTGCTCTCGGTGCGCTTAACGGCGAACCCGAATGGGAAGAAAAAGTGGTTGAGCTTATGGATGCCGTTGACAACTGGATTCCCCTGCCTCCCCGCGATGTTGACAAACCCTTCCTTATGCCTGTTGAAGACGTATTCTCGATCACAGGTCGTGGTACCGTTGCTACCGGTCGTATCGAAACTGGTATCGTGAAGGTAGGTGACGAAGTTCAGATCATGGGTCTCGGCGCTAACCTCAAGTCTACTGTAACTGGTGTGGAAATGTTCCGCAAGCTCCTCGATCAGGGCGAAGCCGGTGACAACGTAGGTCTGCTCCTCCGTGGTATCGACAAGAAGGAAATCAAGCGTGGTATGGTAATCTGCCACCCGGGTGTTGTTAAGCCCCACAGCAAGTTCAAAGCTTCTGTTTATATCCTGAAGAAGGAAGAAGGTGGCCGTCACACTCCGTTCCACAACCACTACCGTCCTCAGTTCTACATTCGTACTCTTGACGTAACCGGTGAAATCACTCTTCCCGAAGGTGTAGAAATGGTAATGCCTGGTGACCACGTGGAAATCATCGTTGAGCTCATCAACCCCGTAGCTTGCGACCAGGGTCTCCGCTTCGCTATCCGTGAAGGTGGCCGCACAGTAGGTTCGGGTCAGATTACTGAAATCCTCGACTAATACACACAGATTATCTGTGTAAAACATAAAGCAGCGGCCGGCTTGCCGCTTGGTGAAAAGGCTGCTGCTTTACATACACGGGACTAGCTCAGTTGGTAGAGCACCGGTCTCCAAAACCGGGTGTCGGGAGTTCGAGTCTCTCGTCCCGTGCAAAAGAAAGCAAAATGAAGAAACTAAAACTACTTACGAATATAGAGGAGTCTTATGACGAGTTACGCCATAAGACTGCTTGGCCAAGCAAGAAGCAGCTTATTAAATCTGCTATTGTCGTGATGATTGCTTCCGTTATTATCGCTCTGATAATTTTCGTCATGGATCAAGTGGTCGACAATCTTATGCACTTTATTTATTCGCTGTAATTCTTTCTTAAGTATTTTCAACTGTGGAGCAGACTAAACATGAAATCAAACGTGGATGGTACGTACTTCGTGCCATTTCCGGTAAAGAGGCCAAGGTTAAGGAAATTCTTGATGGAGCCATCAAGAACGGAAATCTGGGCAAAGACTTGTTTCAGGTATTGATTCCCACCGAGAAAGTGCTTACCGTACGTGGCGGCAAGAAGGTGGTAAAGGAAAAAAACCTTTATAGCGGCTATGTATTCATCGAGGCTCGGCTTACAGGCGAGCTTATTCATGAGCTTACAAACACAACAAATGTGATTGATTTCCTTCGCGGTCGCGACAAGGGCGCACAGCCCGAACGTTTGCGTGAAAGCGAAGTAATGCGTATGCTTGGTACGGCCGATGAACTTGTCGAGCCGACCGAGGACGATGAAAACGAGTTCATGGTCGGTGAGACTGTAAAAATCAACGAAGGAGCCTTCATCGGCTTCTCCGGTGTGATACAGGAGGTGAACAAGGAAAAGCGCAAGTTAAAGGTCATGGTTAAGATCTTCGGGCGCAAAACGCCCCTTGAATTGGAAAATTCGCAAGTGGAGCGTGAATGATATGCCGTGGTTACGCGCGGAATGTGATTCATGCATTTATTTTATAATATCTAAGTAATTTAACAATGGCTAAAGAAATTGCTGGAC
>JAIDBM010000129.1 GCA_029056365.1 Muribaculaceae bacterium
TCCCATTCAGACTTCCCCCGCTATAAAATAACAGGCTTTTCGGAAGCACAAGACTTTTTTAAATGAAAGAGCCGTGGCTATAAAGGAGTTTTTTTTTCTGATTCATTGCATTCAATTGATGAAAATTGACTAACTTTGTGAGATATTGTATACAATAAAAATCACAGCTATGAGCGATGACACTCCTAAATGGACCGAGATAGAGCACCTTCCGGCATGGGACGAGGAATTCTATCATGTATATACAGCGAAGAAGCACGGCAAATGGGTAATGCTTAAAACCCTCCGACCTGAGCTTGCCGACAATGCCGATGCCCGGGCTATGATAGAAAAGGAGTTCGATGTCAGATATAATCTGGCGCATCCGAATATCGTAATGATAAACGATTTCGAGGATGTACCGGGTCTCGGACGATGCATTATAACCGATGATGTATATGGCGATTCACTGCGCAAGCTAATCGATGAACATAAGCTTACAGCCGACCATATAGAAAAACTGCGTACATCGCTGGTAAGTGCATTGAAATACATACAGACAAACCACATAGTGCATCATCCGATACGGCCGGAACGCATTATCTTTACCGAGAATATCGGAAATCTCAAACTCATTGACGTAGGCTTCGAGCAGACTCCTGCGCTTACCCCTCAGGATACTGCGGAAGATATATTCAATTACGGAACCATAGTGCTTGAGGCATTGGAAAGCAGCGGGCACAATGATGCCGTGCTTCGTCATGTGGCGGAACGTTGCACAAGTGCCGACCCACGCCGAAGATATAAGGATATAGATTCGCTTCAGCTCGCCATCGACAACCGAAAGTCAAAGCGTCTCTATATCACAGTTATTATTTTTCTTTCCATAATGGTTGCCATACTGGCCTGGTTCTCATCGCCGTATGCTCCAAAACCTCCAATGTGAAATGTCAGTAGCAATAAAAAAGATAGCTCCTGTTTCCGAGCAGTTGCGCCAGTACGTGCAGTTTGGAATCGACATGTACAAGGGAAACGATTACTATGTGCCGCCATTGATTTTCGATGAGGTGGCCACATTGTCGCCGGATAAGAATCCGGCTTTTGAGCATTGTACGGCCCAGTCGTTCATGGCATACAGGAACGGATGTCCGGCAGGGCGCATAACCGCTATAATAAACAACGCTGTAAATGAAAAGAACAACGAGCGCACCA
Source organism: Muribaculaceae bacterium (assembly GCA_029056365.1). Classification (GTDB taxonomy): domain Bacteria; phylum Bacteroidota; class Bacteroidia; order Bacteroidales; family Muribaculaceae; genus CAG-873. Next base: position 1,192 of record JAIDBM010000129.1, read on the forward strand.
TGCGTTTCGGATTTGTTGATTTCATCGACGACGACAAGGTGGTTGACGCCTTGTTCAAGGCGGTCGAGGAATGGGGGCGCAGCCGTGGAATGACAAAAATAGTTGGGCCGATGGGCTTTACCGATATGGACCATGAAGGAATGCTTACCGAAGGATTCGAGGAAATGGGCACCATGGCCACCATATACAATTATCCCTATTATCCGGAGCACATGGAACGGATGGGCTACGGAAAGGAAGTCGACTGGGTGGAATACCGCATGACGGTGCCCGATGCCGTTCCTGAGAAATATCAGCGTATAGCCGACATTGTTTCGCGCAAATACGGCCTTTCGGTAAAAAAATACACCTCCAGAAAAAAAATAAAAAAAGAATATGGCCATGCCTTGTTTGAACTGATAAACGAGGCATATTCCGACCTTTACGGATATTCGCCTCTTACCAGACGCCAGATAGAGTATTATATCGACCAGTATCTCGGGGTAATACGTCTGGAGGATGTGTGCGTGGTGATTGATGCAAACAAACAGCTTGTGGCGGTGGGCATAAGCATGCCGTCGTTGTCGCAGGCACTGCGGCGTTGCGGCGGAAAACTTTTCCCTACAGGCTGGTATCATCTGTGGAATGCTATCCGGGGCAAAGTGGATGTCGTTGACCTTCTGCTTGTGGCGGTGAAACCCGAATATCAGAGCAAGGGAGTGAATGCTATGATTTTTGCCGACCTGATACCTTCGTATATAAAAAACGGATATAAATACGCCGAGAGCAATCTCGAACTCGAAGGTAACGAAAGCGTGCAGAAGCAGTGGGAGTATTTCGAACGCCGCCAGCACAGGCGGCGCCGTGCATGGTCGAAAAATCTGTGATTATGAACTCAAAAAATAATATAAACGCTGACGGACAAGCCAATGACGGTAGCCGATCAGAACGAAAATCCTTCAAAGAACGTCTGAAAGAAACGCGCACTACACGCTGGATACGTTTCGGAGTAGTGGCGGCTCTGTATACCGGATGGGTGATATGGATGCAGTCGCCCATATGGTTGCTCGGACTGATATTGCTTTTCGACATATATATAACCGGATACATACCGTTCACATGGTGGAAGCACAGCAAGAGCAAGACCACGCGTGCGGTGATGAGCTGGGTCGATGCCATAGTATATGCCCTTGTGCTGGTGTACTTCGTGTTCAATTTTGTGGGGCAGAATTATCAGATTCCGTCGTCATCGCTTGAGAAAACACTGCTTACAGGCGATTATCTGTGGGTGAACAAGGTTACATATGGTCCGCGTGTGCCCATGACTCCAATACACTTTCCTTTGGTACACAACACATTGCCTGTTGTAAACACTAAAAGCTATCTCGACTGGCCTTCGGCGGAATACCGGCGCCTGAAAGGACTGCGCAATGTGGAGAGCGGCGATATAGTAGTGTTCAACTTCCCCGCAGGCGACACAGTGTCGACAAAGCTCGAAAACAGTGCCGAATACTACGACCTGCTTGTGAAACACTATGGATGGAAAGAAGTGAACACAAACAAGGATATGTTCGGAGACATCGTTTACCGTCCGGTCGACCGACGTACCAACTTCGTGAAGCGGGCCGTAGGCTTGCCAGGCGAGCGCATAAAGATAAAAGGCGACACAATATACATCAACGGCAAGAAACAGGCAGTGCCCGAAAATGCCCAGTTCCTGTATTTCGCGCTTATGAACCGTCCGCTCGATGAAGAACAGTGTCATGAACTCGGCATAGCTCTTGCCGATGTGCAGATGATACCGTCGAACCGTCCGGAATTCCAGTATACGGTCGATGCCATGCCGGGAACCGATAAAAACGGCTCATATCTTTATCAGCTGCCTATGACTCAGCAGATGATCGACCGGCTGAGGAGCGAACGGCAGCTTGTAAGCTGTCTGCGCTGGGACGGAAGCGCCCAGGAATACTATCTGTTTCCGTCAGGCATAGCCGACGCGGAACAATGGACACTGGCCGATTACGGAGGCGTGGACGGCCTTTTGATTCCGCGCAAGGGCATGACAATAGAGCTTACTCCGCGAAACTGGCTTATATATCAGCGTTGTATACGTAATTACGAAGGACATCCCGATGCAGCGTTGAAAAACGGCAAGGTATATATCGACGGAAAGCCGGCCGAAACATATACTTTCGCTATGGATTACTATTTCATGATGGGCGACAACCGGCACATGTCGCAGGACTCGCGCTTCTGGGGTTTTGTGCCGGAGGACCATGTGGTGGGAACACCGGTGTTTGTGCTTGTGTCGTTCGATCCGGAACGCAGCATATTCAACGGCGGCCTGCGCTGGAACCGCATACTGCGCGATGCCAATCCCGACAAATAAGAACCGGCTCTAAAAAGATATAAAGAAACAACATAGAATTGAAATGAATATACTTCTGCTCGGCTCGGGCGGCCGTGAATCAGCCCTTGCTTGGAAACTGTCTCAAAGTCCGCGTTGCAACAATCTTTACATAGCTCCGGGAAACGGAGGTACAGGTGCTTATGGCACTAATGTGAAACTTTCTCCGCTCGATTTCGATGCCATACGGGCGTTTGTAGCCGATAAATCAATCGATATGATAGTGGTTGGCAATGAAGACCCGCTTGTAGCCGGAATATATGATTATTTCGAGGCCGATCCGGTGCTTGTTGTAGGCCCGTCGAAAGCCGGAGCGGCCCTGGAGGGAAGCAAGGATTTTGCCAAACGTTTCATGCAGAGACACGGAATTCCTACCGCAGCCTACAGAAGTTTTACAGCCGAGACTGTGGAGGATGGATGTGAATTCCTTTCTACGCTGAAGGCGCCTTATGTGCTCAAGGCCGATGGTCTGGCTGCCGGCAAGGGAGTACTGATTATAAACGATATAGACGAAGCACGCAGTTCGCTCAGAGAAATGCTCGGAGGAATGTTCGGCAAGTCTTCGGCTACGGTTGTCATAGAGGAATTCCTTTCAGGCATAGAATGTTCGGTGTTTGTGCTAACCGATGGAAACGGTTCGTACCGTATTTTGCCTGTGGCCAAGGACTACAAGCGAATTGGCGAGGGCGATACCGGTCTGAACACCGGAGGTATGGGAGCTGTGAGCCCTGTGCCATTTGCCGATGCTGAATTCATGCGTAAGGTAGAGGAACGTATTATCAAACCTACAGTCGACGGATTAAAGGCCGACGGCATTGTGTATCGCGGATTTATTTTCCTCGGACTCATAAATGTAGGCGGAGAACCCATGGTAATTGAGTACAATGTGCGCATGGGCGACCCTGAGACAGAAGTGGTGATGCCGCGTCTGGCATCTGATCTTGTTGATCTTGTCGAGGCAGCAGCCAAGGGCAATCTTGGCTCAGTTCCCGCCGAGCACGACCCGCGTCCGGCGGTTACAGTAATGGCAGTGTCGGAAGGCTACCCGGGGTCATATCCCAAGGGGCGTCTGATAGAAGGCAATCTGTTGCCGGAGGGCAGCATAGTGTTCCATGCCGGAACCGCATTGGACGAAGCCGGACGTCTTGTGACATCCGGAGGCCGCGTGCTTGCGGTGACTTCGCTTGCCGACACCATAGAGGGCGCTCGCGAAAAATCATACAAGGCCCTTGAAAAGATAACATTCCAGGGTTTGTATCGCAGAGGCGATATAGGACTCGACATTCTTGAAATGATGAAATAGCATATACCGGCTTGTTGGCGATAACAAAATACCTGCATTCGCGTTTCAACGCCGCAGTGGCTCTGCTTGTTATGCTTGTCGGAGCCTGGATGGCCTATAGCCGCGCCGAATTGCTTTCAGTGGCCGGAGACAAGGGATTTGCCTTGCCTTCGGCCATAGAATGGTTTGAATGGAACCATACTCTGAGTTTCATGGCAAACATGGCCGCGAACATGTTTGTGGTCGGGATGATGATATGGCTCAACCGCAGATACAGTTTCATAAAGGCCCTGACTCTTATATATGTAAGTTTCTATGTCTTCATGCAACTGTCCACTCCGGTGCTGCTTGCCCAGTTTTATACCGGCACCGCGCTGTGTGTAATACTTCTGTTCTGTACATGCATTCTGTTCGATTGTTTCGCACAGCGCACACCAGCCTCCATGCGTAAAGTGTTCATTGTGTTCTTTATGCTTTCGGCAGGTATTGCCACACAATATGTGTATGCCGGATATATGGCGGTGTTCATGATAGGGTGCATACAGATGCGTATATTGTCGTTCCGTACCTTTCTGGCAGCCGGAATAGGAATAGCCACACCCTGGTGTATCATGATAGGTTCCGGCCTTGTACAGCCTGCTGAGCTTCACTGGCCGTCGTTCGTAAGCATATTTTCGGCCATAGATGTAGCCGAGGCTATGGCTTTGCTTGTGACTGTGCTTTTTACCGTGCTCCTTCTATTTGCCGGCATGACACTTACATTCTTCAAGGTGCTTACATATAATGCCCGCAGGCGTTCGTTCAACGGATTCCTCACGGTGCTGTCGGTGTTCACGGTGGTGGCCATGGCGGTCGATTACTCCAATATGGTAACTTACATTCCCACACTGAATGTATGCGCCGCTTTTTCGGCAGGTCATTTGTTTGCCGTACATAACACAGAAAAATCATATATAGCCATTTTATCGTTATATATCGTATACTTAGCTCTTTTCGCATGGAAAATCGTACTCTGAATATAATCATAGAGCGTCATGTGCCGTTTCTGGCCGGTCTGCTTGAGCCTTATGCCAATGTCCGCTATCTCGATTCTTCGGAGATAGATGTGGAAAAGATGCGTCCGACCGATGCTCTCATAACACGTACACGCACAAAGTGCGACCGTGAACTGCTTGAATTGTCGCGGTGCAGTTTCATAGGCACCGCCACTATAGGCACCGACCATATCGATACCGAATATTGCGCCGGCCGCCATATAGCGGTTGTAAACGCGCCCGGCTGTAATGCTCCGGCAGTGGCGCAGTATGTGATGTCGTCGGTGGTGCATATGGCAAACCGCCCGCTGTCGCAGTATACTATCGGCATAGTGGGTGTGGGGCATGTAGGTTCGATTATAGAAAAATGGGCGAAGGCACTGGATATGAAGGTGCTGCTGTGTGATCCTCCGCGTGAGCGGGCCGAGGGAGGCGACCAATGGTGTTCTCTCGACCAGATTGCACGCGAGTGCGACATAATAACATTCCACACACCTCTTGTACGCAATGGCGAAGACGCCACTTTCCATATGGCCGATGCATCTTTCTTCGACAAACTGCATCGGGCGCCGGTAATCATCAACAGTGCCAGAGGTGCCGTTGTGGATACCCCGGCCTTAGTTGAGGCGCTTGACTGCGGCAAAGTTTCCAAGGCTGTGATAGACTGCTGGGAAGGCGAGCCGTCAATCGACAGAGATCTTCTCCAGAGAGCCGCCATTGCCACACCGCATATAGCCGGTTATTCACACGAAGGAAAGGTGAGGGCATCGCAGATGGTGCTCGACGCGCTCACAAATTTCTTTACACTGCCACGTATATCGCTGGGTATGAATGTGAATATGAAAGTGCCTTCAAGTGTGAGGATACTCGATCTGGTGCAGTCGTATAATCCTGTGGCCGATACGGTGGCGCTGAAGAATAATCCTGAATGTTTCGAACAGTTGCGCGACGGATATAAATACCGTTCGGAGGTAAAAGGCGGAAAAATAGACTGATGAACAGGTTTTCCTACATACTGGCGGCTTTGATGTCGCTTTGCCTGTTTTGTGCCTGCGGCGACGATGACCATTTCAAGGTATCCGGAACAATCGAAGGGAATCCTACTTTCAACATGCGCTTCCACTATTATGGCGATGAGTCGCTTCATACCGGCATAACCGCATCGCGCGAGGGCAAGTTTATGTTCACAGGCTCCTCACGCGAACCTGTGATGGTGGAGATTTATGATAACGACTACCATGTGATGGGACGCTTTTATGCCCGCAACGGCGATGATATAAAATGTGTGCTCAATCAGCATAATCCGTATATGTCGAAAATCGAAGGCAATGACGTAAACCGCCGTCTGTCTGAATTCTCGAATGCCAATGCGGCGGTGCTGTTGCGTCCGGGTGCCGATGCCAACCGGATTATCGCCGGATACATAAAATCAAACCCCGCCGACATTGTGTCGGCTATGTTGCTTGTGGGCAGTTTCGATGCATCGTCCGATATGGCGCTGGCCGATTCATTGCTTCATTTGCTCGAACCCGGTGCCAGGCCGGCGAATTTCATCGACAATTACGAGTTTCTTATGAATCGTGTGTCGTCTGCAGAAGCCTCGCAGCCTGTTTTGCCGGTAACATTCGTCGATGCCGTAGATTCGATTCGTACGTTCAATCCACGCCATAACCACGTGAGTATTATTGTTTTAAGCGATAGTCGTAGCGGTCGGTCAGATTCTATTCTGCCCGAGTTGAAAATAATATACGGAAAGTATGATAAAAAGAAACTTGCCGTGCTCGATTTTTCAGTCGATACTGATACCGCGACCTGGAAGCAGAGCATCAGAAGCGACAGCGCCGGATGGATTCAGGGCTGGGCTGCCGGATCGCTTGCCGCCCCGGCTATAAGCCGTCTTGGAGCTCGCAGAATACCATACTTTATAGTAGCTGATTCCGCCGGAAAGCAGATATACCGTGGAGTATCGCTTGGCAAGGCTATAAGTACAGCTGAGTCGAACCTCTAAAAATAGAATCGAATGTTAGTAAAGACCTACGGAGCCGCCGTACAGGGAATCGATGCCATGATAGTGACCATAGAGGTGTCGATGGAGAGCCGCGGATGGAGTTTCACCATTGTGGGCTTGCCCGACACTGCGGTAAAGGAAAGCTACGACCGGATTAATACCGCAATGAGAGAGTCGGGACTACAATTGCCGCGACGCTCGGTGGTGGTGAATATGGCTCCGGCCGATGTAAAGAAGGAAGGTGCTGCGTTCGACCTTCCGATAGCAGTGGGTCTTCTTGCCGCCGGAGAGGCAATACAGCCTGTGGAACTTGATTCGTTCATGATAATGGGCGAGCTGTCGCTCGACGGACATGTGCGTCCGGTGCGCGGTGTGCTGCCAATGGCTATCGCAGCACGTAAAGCCGGATTCAAAAGCATGATTGTGCCGAAAGAGAATGCAACCGAGGCGGCTGTGGTGAACGACATCGCCGTATACGGGGTGGACCATCTGCTTCAGGTGCTGGAGATAGTGCAGGGATACCCTTCCGTTGCTCCTGTCGAAGTGGACACAAGGGCTGAATTCGCTGCCGCACAGCAGGTGTTCGACTACGACTTCAGCGAGGTAAAAGGGCAGGAAAATGTGAAACGGGCTTTCGAGGTGGCCTGCGCCGGCGGACACAATATTCTCCTTGTGGGTCCTCCCGGTTCGGGAAAGTCGATGATGGCCAAGCGCTTGCCTTCGATTATGCCACCTCTTACACTGCGCGAGGCTCTTGAAACCACAAAGATACACTCTGTGGCCGGTCGGCTCAGGCAGGGTGCGAGACTGCTCACACACCGCCCGTTCCGTTCGCCGCATCATACCGTGTCGCCGGTGGCGCTGGTAGGCGGAGGAACCAATCCGCGTCCGGGAGAGATTTCATTGGCACATAACGGGGTTCTGTTTCTCGACGAACTGCCTGAATTCAGCCGCGCGGTTCTGGAAGTTATGCGTCAGCCGCTTGAAGACAGGCATATAACGGTGTCGAGGGCAAAATACAATGTCGATTATCCCGCTTCTTTCATGCTGGTTGCATCGATGAACCCTTGTCCGTGTGGCTACTATAATCATCCGTCAAGGCCGTGTACATGCATGCCGGGTGCCGTGAACAAGTATCTGGGTAAAATATCCGGTCCGTTGCTCGACCGCATCGACCTGCAGATTGAAATACTGCCTGTGCCGTTCGAAAAACTTGCCGATGCAGCGCCCGGCGAGCCTTCCGCTGTGATAAGGGAGCGGGTGGTGAAGGCACGTGAGATACAGGCCGCACGTTTTGCCGATGAGCCGTACATACATTGCAACGCGCAGATGAACAGCCGTATGCTTCAGCGCTGTTGTCAGCTTTCAAAGCAAACGGCCGACATCCTGCAGCACGCCATGATTAAATTCGATATGAGTGCCCGTGCCTACGACCGTATTCTCAAGGTGGCACGTACGATAGCCGACCTTGACGCCAGCGATGAAATAAAGCCTCACCATATGAGCGAGGCCGTGAATTACCGTAACCTTGACCGCTCCAACTGGGGTGCTACTATATGATATGGAGAAAACCGGACTAAGCATCGGATATGACGGAAAACGCGCGGCATGCAATCTTACTGGCCTTGGAAACTACAGCCGGTACACAGTGCAGGCTATGGCGCTGCACTATCCGTCCGACCGATATATACTCTACACTCCGCGTGTGACATGTGGCGACCGTATCTCCGCTTTGCTATCGGGCGGAAATGTGGAACTGAAGACGCCGGAGTCGGCTTTCGGACGCCGCTTCGGTGCGCTGTGGCGTACATTCGGAATCACTGATTGCTTTGGAGCCGACGGCATTGCGCTATATCATGGACTGAGCAATGAGCTGCCACTGAATATAAAACGGGCCGGAATTGCATCGGTGGTCACCATACACGACTTGATTTACAGACGTGTACAGGCCGATTATTCGGCAATCGACCGGCGGATATACGATTTCAAATACAGGCGTTCGGCCGAGAATGCCACACGAGTCATAGCCATAAGCGAATGTACGCGCCGCGACCTTGTGAACGACCATGATATCGACCCCGGCAAGATAGATGTGATATATCAGGGATGTGACCCGGCGTTTTTCAATAAAGTCACTCAGGACCAGTGCGACAGTCTGCGTGTGAAGCTGGGTTTGCCCGAACGCTTTATAGTTAGTGTGGGCACCGTGCAGAGCCGGAAGAACCAGTTGCTCGCCGTGAAGGCATTGCGCGGATTGCCGGAAGATGTGGTGCTTGCCATTGCCGGAGGTCGCGACAAAAAATATGGTGCTGAAATCGACCGTTATATCAGTGCGCACCGTCTCGGTCACCGTGTGAAATGGCTCGGTCCGGTGTCGTGGCCTGATTTGCCGGTGCTTTATGCGGCTGCGACATTCTCGAGCTACACCTCAAGATATGAAGGCTTCGGCATTCCGCTGGTTGAGTCGATAGCCACAGGCACCCCGCTTATAGCGGCCACAGGCTCATGCCTTGAGGAAGCCGGCGGCCCGGGAGCCTTGTATGTGGATCCGGACGATGTGGACGCATATGTCGATGCGGCACGCCGCCTGCTCGACGACCGGTGGCTGCGCCAGAAGATGGCCGACCAGGGGGCACGCCATATCCGTAAATTCAATACTGGAGATTTTGCAAGGAAAACCATGGCCTGTTATAAGAAAGCCATAATAGATTCGTTGGAATTAAAATGAAGAAAACCATACTGATAATAGGAGCCGGCGGTTTTATCGGCGGTTTTATAGCCTGCGAGGCGCTTCGCAGGGGATACGATACTTATGTGGGAGTGCGACAGAGCACTTCACGGCGCTATCTGCAGGAGCCGGATTTGAAATTCGTGGTGTTCGATTACGATAATCCGCAGTCTGTGGCCGAAACAATCAGGAACTCCAGGCCGGAGTCCGGCCGGTGGGATTACATAATATGGAATCTCGGAGCTACCAAGTGTAGCAATTTCAGCGACTTCAACAAAATCAACTACATGTATCTTCGCGACTTCGCGGAGATACTCATAAAGGAAAACGCGCTTCCCGAACGTTTTCTGTTCATGAGTTCGCTCAGTGCCGTCGGTCCGGCCGATGAACAGCATTACTCGCCGATAACTCTGAATACCGTGCCCAACCCCAACACACGCTACGGACTTTCAAAAATCAAGGCCGAGGTTTATCTGGAGACCAAGCCGGAAATACCATGGATAATATTCCGGCCTACAGGAGTATACGGCCCGCACGAGCAGGATTATCTGATGATGATAAAGAGTATTGATTCGCATTTCGATTTCGGAGTAGGCTACCGGAAGCAATTGCTCACATTCATATATGTGGAGGATCTGGTAAACGCCATGTTCGATGCTCTTGCGGCAGGTGTTTTGAAAAAGAAATATATAATAAGCGAAGACAGGGCCTACACCCAGAAGGAATTTCGCGACATTGTGTCGAAACGTCTGGGAAAGAAATGGGTCATACCCGTAAAACTGCCTATGTGGGCGGTATATGCCGCATCGGCAGTGGCCGAAAAATGGGGCATGATTCGCCTGAAGCCGTCGACACTCAACCGTGATAAATTCAGAATCATGAAACAGCGGAACTGGAACTGTGATGTTTCGGATGCAAAGCGCGATTTCGGTTTTACTCCGCGTTTCTCGCTTGAGCGTGGAATAGACCTCACTGTGTCGGAATATCTTCGGAACAAACAGCAGCGCAAGGAGGATAAGAAATGAAAAATCAATCCGCGCCTGTCTGGACTGCTCTGCTTATTGTTCTATGTGCGCTTCCGGTGGTGGCTTTTCCCACGTTGCTGTCTTTGTGCGGTCAGGAATCACCTCTGCGGCTGTTTGTATGGTTTTACCCGGCTTATGTTGCGGCTACAGCTGTGTGCGCATGGATGTGCCGCAAGTCAAGGCGTGAGATGTACTGGATTTTGCTCGCCGTAATGCTGCTTACCCACGCGGCTTTATGGACGGGTGTATTGACTGAATGAAAATGGAAGAAGAACTGCAGGAATATATAGAGAACCACATAAGCGCCGAGCCTCCGCATCTTGCCAGGCTTTACCGGCGTACCCAGCTAACACGGCTGTATCCGCGTATGTGTTCAGGGCATATTCAGGGGCGTATGCTCAAGATGCTCACACAGATGATTTCTCCGGCCCGGGTGCTTGAGCTCGGCACATTCACCGGTTATTCGGCATTGTGTATGGCAGAGGGCATGAAGCCGGGTACCGAACTGCATACAGTGGAAATCGACGATGAGTATGCCGATGATCTGCGGGAACTGTTCGCCGCATCGCCGGGAGGTGAAAAGATAAGCCTGCACATAGGCGATGCCCTGGAACTTGTGCGGGAACTTCCCGGTCCGTGGGACCTTGTGTTCATCGATGCCAACAAGCGCCATTATTCAGAATACTACAAGGCATTGTTGCCGCTGGTTGCCCCCGGTGGCTATATTATAGCCGACAACACATTGTGGTCGGGAAAGGTTACGGAAAACTGCAGCGATGCCCAGACCGAGGGAATACGGAGCTTCAACGACCTTGTGGCCTCGGATCCGGCAGTGGAAAAGGTGATACTGCCCTTGCGCGACGGCATGACACTGATACGGAAACTCTGAGGCTCTAACGGTAGCGTGGCACCGACCGCCGCACTCTTATATACACAACCGAATAAAGGCTTGCCAGCATCACTGCACCCACAGTCTGCGACAGCCAGTAAGGAGGAGTTACGACATCGAACATCTCAAGTACAATCACGACCGATGCCATAATAAGCGATATGATACTTATTTTATAAGCGCGTTTCATAGTGTTCTATAATTGAAATAAGCTGTAAGAGCCGACTCTGAAAGTGTGTTTACCATAGAACAAAGCCATGGATGCGCGGGTTGAAATTTTTTTGTGAATTTTTTGGCTGTCAGCACTAAAAAACGTAAATTTGTGAATTCAATACAAATCTGCCATCAATACACACATTATGAGATTTTCCAGAAGCTATTATTTGAGATTCATGGCATTTGCCATGCTGGTGCTTGTTGTGGCCGCAAGCTTTACGTCATGTTCCGGATACGGCGACAAACGCAGCGAACTGTTGAAGTATGTCAGCGATGATGTAGCGGTAATCATTGCCATGAACCCGACCGTATTCATTCAGTCGGCCGGAGGAAGGGTCGAGAACGGGCAGGTGACCGTGCCGCCGGTTCTTGAAAATCTTGTCAAGAAAAACTTTGGCAAAGCCGATCGCCGTCGTTTCAATTCTATGGCGGAGGTAAAAGGAATAAACCTGGAGAGTGTGCTTCTTGCCATATATAATGATGATGACGACAACGCTCTTGATATATGGCTTATGTATGTGGCGGACCACGATGATTTCGCCCGGTATATGTCGGACCTGGGCATGGACGACGACAAGGAAGACGGCATGATATGCTATACCGGACGGAAATGGGATGTCGCCGTGGTTGTGCACGACGATGTGGCATTTATACTCGATGGCTGCGATGATTCGTCGGATGCAGCCGACAAGGTAAAGGAGCTTCTCCGTGATGCCGAGAAAAGGAAGCTTGCATCATGGAAATGCGATTTTCTTGAAAAAAAACACAAATGTGCCCTTTCGCTTGTGTTTCTTGAAAACATTCCATCCCGCGACATCGAGAGATTCTACAATCACAAGGATGTAAACGACGATGCCAATGTGCTTGGCGTTGATATGGATATAGACGGCTCTCGCCTTGCCGTCGACGTGCATATGTTCGACAAGAACGGCAAGCCTGCCGACATTGTACAGAAATCGGCTTTGGAATCGTTCGACCCGGCGTTGCTGTCGTTATATTCCGATGATGCAGGTATGTTCGGTGCCATGAGTCTTAAAGGAACTCTGTTCGACGACAGCAGGGTTTCTATTATGGAAGAAATAAACCGGGAATTGTTCCGGAATCTTTTCGGCGAAAATCTCAGCGATTACAATCAGTATAGCTACGATTCATACTGGGGATATATGAACACATATAACCCGATGAAAGAGAAGCTCGATACCATGGCCCGGAATATGGCCTTCCGAAAGCTTTTCAATGATGTGGATGCTGTGAGCGCGGGTTTCAGAGTGAAAGATGGCGCCACGCCCGACTTCTCAAAACCGGAAACTCTTATAAACAGCACTTCGTATGTGGCCGGCGCCACATTCTCAACCGACAAGAGTGCCGCTTCGTTCCTGGGCGAATGGAACAAGGCCGGTATAAGCGGTCAGACTTCGGAGCAGAACTGCTTGACTTTCAAGCCGCACGCTCTCGGAGGCAAAGATGTTTATATGCTGCAAAGCGGAGCGAACGTGATTCTGTCCGATGTCAAGTCGCCTGCTTCCTTCAAGCATTCGTATACGTTCGACATCAACGATGCCGTGGCGTCCTTTTCAGTAAACATGCCCAAGGACGGTGCCTTTATGAAAGCCTTGCCTATAAAGACAGGTTTCGGTGTGAAGGCCTGGGGTGTTTTAGGTCGCAACAGCGCAAGGGGCGAGATTACTCTCAGCGGCAGCGATTCAGGTTTTATAGAGACTCTGCTTGAGCTTGTGCAGAAAGTAAGTTCGTTCATGCGAAGCGAGTCTCGATACAGCTTCGACGATTATTCAGATGATTTTGTGGCCGAATATGCCGATTCCGTGGCTGTTGTGGAAGAAGTAGTAGCTGTAGAGGAACCTGTGGAAATTGCCGTTGACACTTTGGAAAACATTAATATATAAAGAACTTTGGAAAACATTAATATATAAAGAACTTTGGAAAACATTAATATATAAAGATATGAGAAACAATATCAGATTGTTGATTTTTGCCGCGTTGGCCGTTATAATGGCCGCGTGTTCAGGCAGTCGTGACCGTAGCGGCGATGTCCGTACGGAACTGCTCTCTTACGTTCCCGACAAAACCGCTGTGGTGGTATCGCTTAATCCGCAGAAAATTTTCCGCAGTGCCGGTGGAGACTGGACCGAGGAGAAGGGCATTGAATTCGGTCCCTACATAGAAGAATGTATCAAAGGCTTCGGCGGTGATTTCGAAGAACTGAAACCTGAGATTTCAAAATATCTCAAAATAAAGGGTCTGAACCCCGAATCGTTCCTGTTCGCTACCAACAGCGGTGTATACGACTGGTTTATGCTCGCCGCCTTGGCCGACAAGGCTGCCTTTGTCGACTACATGAAATCGAACGATGTGGAATTCGAATCCAAAGGTTCATACGATGTATATGGCAAGCGGAAAAACTATATGGTTATCGACAACGATGAGGCTCTGGTGTGGGTGCTCAACGACGACGATGCCGATGAAGCCATAAAGTCGATAAAGAACATCAAGTCGCGTGCGTCCGACAAACCGATGCCTGATTGGGCAACGTCCTATCTGGGCAGCGGCGACAATGAATTCGCGGCTGTTGGCAGTTTCGATGCCATGGGAGTGAATCTCGGCGGTCTGCTGCGTCTCGCCAATGTACCTTCAGACCTTCTCGGCGGCGATATTTCATATATAGCTGTGACAGCTTGTGACAAGGACCACAAGTTCGCAGGCGCTCTTGCCACACTTGATGCAAACGGAAAAAATGTTCCGTTGCTGAATCAGAAGATTTACGACAATGCCGATCTCTCGGCCATGGACCTCCTGCCGGCTGAATGCAATTCCAAAGCAGGCATAGGCATAAGCGGCAAGGAAATTTTCGAATATATTCCGCAGCTTAAGAGCGCTATGGCCGATGCGCGTATGGCCGATGCCCTTGAAAGTGTGCAGTCGCTTGCTTTCGGTATTGGCTCGGTCGACAAAGCTGGATTCGATGCAGCCATGTATGGTGTCGGGGGAATTCCCGAATTTCCGGTCAAAGGCTGTGCTGCGGTCGTGAAATGCGCACCCGGCAAGAGTAGCCTCATACTTAAGCTTATAGCCGAAAATGTGCCGGGAATCAATACTGTCGATGCAAATACACTGAAGCTTGATGTCGACTCATCGCAGATCAAGGGCCTTGATGCGGTTTATTTCAGCGACCAGAACGGTGCTGTTGTGATAAGCACCGAAAACCTGAAGGTGGGCAACGCTTCGGTCGGAGCACCGGCGAAGACTCTTGCCTACAGTTATGCTGACAACAAGATATACAGCTCGTCGGACAATCAGTTCGCCTTTATGGCCGAAATGATAAAATCATCGACAGGCCGATGGGATGCCGACGGTATCTGCAGCGAAATAGAATTCACCGACAAATGCCCAGGCGCACTTGCCTTCCTGTGCAAGATTATATCGGTGTACGCACCCGAAGCCATGAAGGCCGCCGACAATGTTGACGAAGAAGAAACCATCGACGATGAATGGGTTGCTGAAGTCTGTCACTGAACAAATCGTATAAAGACTGACCGGCCTTAGACCGGCTATAGAATATTTTTTAATGCAGAGGATCAATCAGATAACTTTTGAAAATGTTCTTCCGGAAGTTTTCAGGTCGGTCAGCGGCGACTCTGCCGTACATCGCAGCGATGTATGGCGGAGTCGCTGCATGTTCCGGCGCCCCGGAAGATATATTGTGGAAGCGGCATCAGGAACCGGAAAATCGTCGATGTGCAGTTTTATCTATGGCAACCGCAGCGATTACGATGGCATAATCCGTTTCAACGACACAGACATACATGCCTACAGTATTGACGACTGGTGTGAGCTGCGTCGCCGTCATCTTGCATTGTTGCCCCAGGAAATGCGCCTTTTTCCCGAGCTGACTGTAAGAGAGAATGTAATGCTGAAGAACCGCCTTACCGATTTTATGTCGGAGAAAGAGATAAAGGATATGCTCGATGAATTCGGCATACTCGGCAAGTATGATGTTCCGGCGGCAATGCTCTCAATCGGGCAGCAACAGCGTGTGGCCATCGTGCGGGCCATATGCCAGCCGTTCGATTTCCTTCTGCTCGACGAGCCGGTGAGCCATCTCGACCGCGATAACAATATCATTGCGGCCGCCATGGTTACAAGGGCTGCGTCTTCCCTGGATGCATCAATCATATCCACATCGGTAGGTAATCCGCTTATGCTTGATTCGCTTGCTCCACAGCATAGCTTGACCATATTAAAACTCTGACTATGGTTTGGAACTTATTGAAAAAAAACATATCGGTATGGCAGATAGCCGGATATGCCATAGCGAATCTTACAGGTCTGGCCATAGTGCTTGCCGCCATATGTTTTTATTGTGATGTTCGGAGTGCTTTCGATGATAACGACTCGATTGTAGGGTCGGACTACCTTATAATATCGCGTCCTGTGCCGCTTCTGTCGGTGATGAGTGCGGGCAGTCAGAAAGCCACGACATTCGGCGAGGATGAGATTGCCGAACTGCGCAGTCAGCCTTGGGCAGGCAAGGTGGGGGTATTTCAGTCGGCGGCCTTCGATGTCTGGGCTTATGTGGAGCTTGGCGGACGCCGAATGTCGACAGCTCTGTTTTTCGAAGCGATTCCTGATGAATTCTACGATATAACTCCCGAAAACTGGTCGTTCGATCCGTCGGATCCGATTGTGCCGATTGTGATTTCGAAAGACTATCTTACATTGTATAACTTCGGATTCGCCGCATCGCGCGGATACCCTCAGCTAAGCGAGGACCTTATAAAGAAGGTTCCGGTTACGGTAGGCATCTCCGGCAACGGGCGCAGCAGCCGTTTCCCGGCACGGATTGTCGGTTTTTCATCGCGACTGAACACAATAGCGGTGCCGCAGGAATTTCTCGACTGGGCCAATGGTATATACGGCGAGGCCGACCGGATGTCGGAGTCGCCGTCGCGACTAATTGTCGAGGTGAACAAACCCGGCGATCCGGCCATAGAGGAATATTTCAATCTCCACGGCATAGAGGCCGGAGGCGACAAGGCAGGATCGTCGCGAGCCATATTCCTTACAACACTGATTACTACCATAGTGCTGGCGGTAGGCGTGATAATAACATTACTTGCGGTGTTCATACTCATGCTGAGTATTTATCTTCTGATACAGAAAAGCCGCGACAAGTTGCGCGACCTGATGCTTCTCGGCTATTCTCCGTCTCAGATATGCCGTTATTATTTCCGTCTGGTAGGCTTTGTGAACCTGGGCATACTTCTGTTGGCCGCCGCCATTGCGGCAGCGGTATCTGGTGCCTGGCGTCCGGCCCTTGAGTCGCTGGGTTTGTCGGGCGGCACACTTTGGCCGTCGTTTATCGCGGGAGTTGTGCTAATGGCTTTGATAACAGTGTTTAACTTCATTACAATACGCCGTCTGGTAACGAAAGCGGCAAAAAACTGATGTGCTATGATCAATGGTCCGATAGGTGTTTTTGATTCAGGTTACGGAGGGCTGACAATATTGCGTGGAATCAGAAAACTATTGCCGCAATACGATTATATATACCTTGGCGACAATGCCCGGGCCCCTTACGGAAACCGTTCGTTCGACATTGTGTACCGATTTACACTCGAGGCTGTGAAAGAGCTGTTCTCGCGTGGATGTCCGCTGGTGATTCTCGCCTGTAATACTGCATCGGCCAAGGCATTGCGAAGCATACAGCAGCGCGACCTTCCGCTTATGGATCCCGGCCGGCGGGTACTCGGGGTGATTCGTCCGACGGTGGAGGTGCTCGGCGAACTGAGCCCGGGAGGCCATATAGGAGTGTTCGGAACACCTGGAACCATAGCCTCCGGTTCATACGAAATGGAAATAGGCAAGCTTTATCCGCACTTTGTCACCACCGGTCAGGCTTGTCCGATGTGGGTGCCACTGGTGGAAAACCGTGAATCCGCAGGACCGGGAGCCGACTATTTTGTAAAGAAATATATCGGTTCGCTTATAGAAGCCGATCCGGAAATCGACACCGTAGTACTCGGATGCACCCATTATCCGCTTCTCATCGACAAGATTCTGCAATATATGCCTTCCGGAATAAAGGTAGTGGAGCAGGGAGATATTGTGGCCCGCTCGCTTGTTGACTATCTGGGCCGACATCCTGAAATGGAAACGCGTCTGACCCGTGGCGGCGGTGTGCAATATCTCACAACCGAAAATCCCGAAAAATTCAATGATCTCGCCGCCCTGTTCATGAACAGCGAGGTCAGTGCCGTAAAGCTATGACGGCACTGATGGAGCGCGTTAAGCGACACTCCATATATCCGGCAAAAGCGCGACGCCTGGACTGGTGTCGCGCTTTTGCCGGATAATCGCCTGTAATGGCCTGCGGTAATTTCACCCGCAACACAGAAGATTTCAATCTCAGACCATTGTGGCAATCAATCGTGTATCTGTAAGTGTAACGTCAAATTTAAACAGCCGGTTCATATTTTGAAAAAATATGCGTAACTTTGCAGGCTCATAAAAACATATCGATTATGTCAACAAACACAGTAGATAAAGCTCGCAAGGTAACTACCATGCGGTTGATCGAAATGAAACAGCGTGGCGAGAAGATAGCCATGCTCACTGCCTATGACTATTCAATGGCCCGACTCGTCGACGATGCAGGAATGGATGTGATACTCGTAGGCGACTCGGCCGCCAATGTAATGCTCGGAAGCGATACCACTCTTCCGATAACACTCGACCAGATGATTTATCATGCCCGATGTGTCACAAACGGCACATCCCGCGCTCTGGTGGTGTGCGACATGCCATTCGGAACCTATCAGGGCAATTCCAAGGAGGCGCTTGCATCGGCCATACGCATCATGAAGGAAAGTGGTGCCGAGGCGGTTAAACTCGAAGGCGGCAGCGATGTGCGTGAAAGCATCGAGCGTATAATCTCGGCCGGTATACCCGTTATGGGTCATCTGGGGCTTACTCCGCAGTCAATAAACAAATTCGGAACATACGCCGTAAGAGCCAAGGGAGAGGCCGAGGCTCAGAAACTCATCGACGATGCCCGTATGCTTGAGGAATTAGGCTGCTTCGCCATAGTTCTTGAAAAGATTCCGGCTGCGCTGGCCGAGAAGGTTTCAAAGGAAATCAATATCCCCACTATCGGAATCGGAGCCGGAAGCGGTTGCGACGGACAGGTGCTTGTGCTTCAGGACATGCTGGGCATAAACAAGGGATTCTCTCCGAAGTTCCTCCGCCGGTATGCCGATCTCGGCACTGTGATAAACAATGCCATCGGCAATTATATCGATGATGTGAAAAACGGCGATTTCCCCAACCAGAACGAACAGTATTGACAACACACATAAGCGGAAATTATCTATGCGCCTCTATATTACAGAGGCGCATATTTTTTTGCATAATTTTTTTGTGCAAAAAAATATGCTTAGATTTGTGAAAAATACAAAAATTTTTGCTACTTTTGAATTCTTGAATCTATTGCTGCGGGGCCAAGACCCCGCAGCAATGTTCAGCGACCGTTTCAAATATAATTAATCCAACTAAATATCAACCACTTATAACTTCTATGAGACTAAAACTGTTTCTGCTATTGCTTTTGTCGGCAGCTATGTCGATGACAGCGCAGACCGCTACCGTTACAGGTATGGTGGTCAACAGCAACTCGGGAAGCCCGGTCAGCGGCGCTACTGTCAGCATCCGCGAAAAGGCTGCCGACAGCGGTCTTGGCGGCGATTTCCGCATGAGCGGTATTACTCCAGGCACCCAATATGTGACCGTGACCTGTGAGGGCTATGCCGCCGCCGGATTCGATGTCAATCTGTATCCGGGAGAGAATTCACTTGGCGCCATACGCCTCGAGCCTGCTGATTTCAACAACGAATTCTATGCCGACCAGGAGGATCTGATTTTCGATGACGCCCTTTTCGAGGATGAGGAAGGCTCCACACAGAGTGTTTCGGCCCTCAATGGCGCGAGCGATGATGTTTTCTATAACAACGCATCGTACAACTTCAGCCCGATGTATTACCGTTTCCGCGGCATGGACAACGCTTATCAGACAGTGTATATCAACGGTGTGGCCATGAACGACCTGGTACGCGGACGATTCAATTTCTCATCGCTGATGGGTATGACATCGCGTGCTTTCCGCAACAAGACCACAGCGGTCGGACTCGACGCGGCCACATACGGCTTCGGCGACATAGGCGGTTCGGTAAACTACAACACTATTACCGACACATATGCACCCGGTTTCAACGGCTCGGTGGCTTACACCAACTCAAACTACATGCTCCGTGCCATGGTGCAATATGCATCGGGTATGAACAAACATGGCTGGGCATTCACTCTCAGTGCTATCGGCCGTTATGCCAAGGAGGGTGTAGTAGAAGGCACATTCTATAATTCGGGTGGTTTGTTCCTGTCGCTCGAAAAGCTTATTAACAAGAACAACTCGCTTACACTCACCGCTTTCGGCGGTCCGACACAGCGTGCCACAGGCGGCGCCACTCTTCAGGAGGCATACGACCTGGCCGGCTCGAACCTCTACAACCCCTTCTGGGGATACCAGGACGGAAAAAAACGTTCAAGCCGCATAACCGAGACTTACGACCCCACAGTGATGCTCAACTGGCTTTTCAAGAAAGACCGCATACAGGTGAACACCGCCGTGGCATCGCGCTGGGTACACTACAACCGTTCGGCTCTGCAGTACTACAAGGCCAACGACCCGAACCCTACATACTACCGCTATCTGCCCTCGTACTATGAGGACGACCAGGAACTCTTCGACCTCTATACCGACCTGTGGCGCAACGATGTGAACACCCGCCAGATCGACTGGGACGAGCTGTACCGCATAAACGCCCTGAACAATGTGCAGAACGAAACCTTGCCCGAAAGCGCACGAAAAGGTTCTTCGTACATTCTTGAAAACCGCACCAACAACCAGTTCAACTTCATGATCAACTCATACCTGAACTACCGCATGAACGACTTCATGACTCTTCAGGGCGGCGTGTCGTTGAACTACACCAAGAGCATGAACTACAAGACCGTGCGCGATCTTCTCGGCGGCGAGTTCTGGCTCGATATCGACCCCTTCTCGGACCGCGACATCACAATCGCGCCCGACAACCTGCAGAACGACCTCGACAATCCCAACCGCAGAGTTGTGAAAGGCGATAAGTTCGGATACAACTACAACATCTACGCACTCAAGGCCGAGGCCTGGCTGCAGAACCTTATAGTATTGCCGCACTGGAATTTCAACTACGGCATCAAGGCAAGCTATACCCAGTTCCAGCGCGAAGGCCGCATGCGTAACGGACGTGCTCCGGACAATTCGCTCGGCTACGGCGACATGCTCATTTTCGACGATGCATCGGTGAAAGTTGGAGCAACATGGAAAATAAACGGACGCAACTACATCAGCGCCCATGCCGACTACGGAACACGTGCCCCGCTGCCCGACTATGTGTACATCTCACCGCGTGTGAAGAACACCACCATAGCGAATCCGGAGAGCGAGCGCGACCTCTCGTTCGACCTCGGCTATTCATGGAACTACCGCAACTTCCGCGGTTCTGTAACCGGATACTATACAGCAGTCAACAACGCCATCGAGCGCACCGGCTTCTACGACGAGATATTCAACACCTACACCAACTACACCCTCGCAGGCGTGAAGCGTGTGTACAAAGGCATAGAAGTGGGCATGGAATTCAAGGCAAGTCCGTCGGTTACTCTTACCGCCATCGGATCGTTTGCCCGCGCACAGTACAAGAACAATCCCCAGGGAACTCGTTCGTTCGAGAACGGACTTTATCCCGATACCACCCAGACCGTTTATCTCAAGAACTACTTCCTCGGCTCAACCCCCAACACAAACATGAACATCGGTATCGACTGGGCCGCTCCATACCAGTGGTTCTTCGGCATCAACGGCACATGGCAGGGAAATGCCTATGTGAATCTGGCTCCGGCCTATCACGAGGCGCTGCCCACTCTCTGGCAGCAGTATGGCACCGAGCAGGCTCTTCAGGCTAAAATCGAGGAACTTTCGCAGCAGGACAAGCTCAAGGATGCCTTCACTGTAAATGTATCAATAGGCAAGCTTATATACATCAACCGGAAGGTATCGTTGAATTTCAACCTGAACATAAACAACATCCTCAACAACAAGAACATCGTTACCTACGCATACCAGCAGGGACGTATCGATACCAAGAACTGGGACCGCAACGCATTCCCCAACCGCTATCAGTATGCCCAGGGAATACGAATATTCCTAAACGCTGGTGTGCGGTTCTGATCCGACACCGTCAATTTTACAGACAATGAAAAAATCACTGTTATACATAGCTGCCGCAATTACGGGCGCTGTTGCCCTGGCTTCATGCGGCGACGACTTTGTAACACCTCCGATGGTGGTTCCGACAGCCACAATCGAAGCCAATACGTCGATTCTTGACCTCAAGACCGAGTATTGGGCCACCGACCGCAACTATGTCCGCACTATCGGTCTGACCGCAGACGGCGAACATACTGTAATCAAGGGCCGTGTTGTTTCAAGCGATGAAACGGGCAATATCTACAAGTCCGTGATCATATACGATGGTTCGGCCGCTCTCAACCTCGCCATAAATGCCTACGACCTGTATCAGACCTACCAGTTCGGTCAGGAAGTGGTAATCGATGTCACCGACCTCAAAATCGGCGGCTATAACGGACTCATGCAGCTTGGCGGCGAAGGCACATACAACAATGCCCCGTCGATGACTTTTGTCGACAGCGAGCTTTTTGCCGAGCATGCCCAGGTGAACGGGTTGGCAAATCCACTTCTGGTCGACACTATCCCGGCTCAGATTCCCGAGGTGATGACAGCCAAGACTTCCACCGAAGGCCTGATTCTGTGGCAGAGCCGTCTGGTACGTTTCGAGAATGTACGCTGGGATGCCCCCGGAAAACCTTATGCCGACGGCTCATCGTCGACCAACCGTTATATCATCGACCAGTCGGGCAACCAGCTGCTTGTGCGCAACAGCGCGTATGCCTCGTTTAAAAACGAGCTTTTACCGCAGGGCTACGGCAATGTTACCGGCATACTGAGCTATTACGGCTCCGACTGGCAGCTGATGCTGATTGATGCCGACGGATGCCAGGGCTTCGAGGAATCGGACGAACCCGACCAGCCGGTGAATCCCGGCGATCAGGGCGATGGCACGGAAGCAAGTCCGCTGTCGGTGGAACAGGTAATAGCCATGAATCCGACCGATACCCAGAATGCTGTGGCTTCGGCTGTATGGGTGAAAGGCTTTATAGTAGGCTCGATGCCCACCGGCGGTGCATCGACCACACTTTCAGGAACCTCTTTCGGCCTTGAGGATGCCGCCACCACCAACATGGTGATAGCCTCGTCGGCCGATGTGAAAGATGCCTCGCAGTGCATAGGCATACAGCTTCCGGTGTCGATGCGCGATGCCCTCGCTCTGGCCAACAAGCCCGAGAATCTCGGCAAGGAAGTGATGCTCAAGGGCGATGTGATGAAATACTGCGGCGGACCCGGACTGAAGAACCTTACCGACTACCGGCTCGACGGCAAGGGCCCCGATGTGCCCGATACCGGCGATGCCATATTCAGCGAGACTTTCGCCAATGAATCGCTCGGCGGTTTCACCATTGAGAACATCGACCTCCCCGCCGGTCTCGATGCCGTGTGGAAAGGTTCCAAGAGCTACGGCGCCGTGGCTACTGCATTTATAAGCGCCACCAAGGTAGACATGGCATCGGACAGCCGTCTGGTGTCGCCTGTGATCGACCTCGGTTCCGCTTCCGCGCCGACACTCGCGTTCGAACACGCCGTGAACTTCTTCACCGACATTGCCACAGCCCGTCAGCAGGCTGTTGTAGAGGCCCGTGTGGAAGGCGGGGAATGGGAAACACTCGAAGGTGTGGCTTACCCCAACGAACTGGGCTGGAGCTTTGTGCCCTCGGGCAATATCAGCCTGCAGAAGTACAGCGGTAAGAAAATTCAGATTGCATTCCACTATGTCAGCACTGCTGCAAAGGCAGGAACCTGGGAAGTCAAGAACGTCATCATCAAATAATTGAAAAATGAAAAATCTCAAATCATATATTCTGGTGTTGGCCGCCCTGTTTGCCGGTTCGGCCACGCTGACCTCATGCCAGGACGACTTCGATGATATCCACGTCGAGGAGCCGGTGGCTACGATCAAGCCTAACACCACTATCTACGAGCTCAAGACCATGTATTGGGACGATGCCGTGAACTATGCCACAAAGGTTGGTTTATGGAGCGAGGAACTTGAGCAGGTTCTGCAGGCCGACGGCTGCACACCCCTTCAGAAGAATTATGGCGACCGTATAATCATCCATGGCCGTGTAACTACCAGCGATGAAGCCGGAAACGTGTTCAAGTCGCTGGTGATACAGGACGAGACCGGTTCGCTCGCTATGAGTATTAATTCCTACAACCTGTATCTGAAATATCGTCGCGGGCAGGATGTGGTGCTCGATGTAACCGATATGTATATTGGTAAATACAACGGACTGCAGCAGCTCGGCATGCCTGAATGGTATGAGAACGGCAACGCATGGGAAACAAGCTTCATGGGTCCGGAATTCTTCGAAGCCCACGTTCAGCTCGACGGATGGCCCCAGGTTGAGAAAATCGACACCCTCGTGGTGAATTCTTTCGACCAGCTCAGTTCAAATCCCAAGGGCCTTCGTCAGTGGCAGAGCCAGATTGTACGTTTCAACAACGTAGAGTTCCAGAACGGCGGTACCGAGACTTTCTCCACCTACCATTCAAGCGGTGTGAACCAGAACATTCTTGATGTAAATGGCGCCACACTTCCGGTGCGTACATCGGGATACTCCAATTTCTGGAACCAGACTCTGCCCGAAGGCCGCGGCGATGTTGTGGCTGTGTGCAGCTATTACGGAACTACAGGCTGGCAGCTGATTCTTATCGATGCTCAGGGATGTATGAACTTCGGCAATCCTACGGTAAGCCCCGGAACTCAGGACAATCCTTATTCTGTGGCCGAAGTCGTACGTCTTGAAGCAAACGGTACTCCTGCAAGCGGATGGGTGAGCGGCTACATTGTAGGCGCTGTAGGTCCGGAAGTCGAAACAATCTCCGGCAACCAGGACATAGAGTGGACCGCCGATGTAACTCTTGCCAATACACTTGTAATCGGTGAGACTCCCGATACCAAAGACCTCGCCAACGCGCTTGTGATTTCGTTGCCTTCCGGCTCGAAACTGCGCGAACTCGGAAACCTCCGCGACAATCCGGCCAACTATGGCAAGGAAATCAGCGTAAAGGGTACTTTTGAGAAGTATATGGGCACATATGGTGTTACTGACAACAAGGGTACTGTTGAGGAATTCACCATCGAAGGTGTAAGCACCGGCGGTGAAGCCGGCGACGGTTCGGCCGAGAAGCCTTACAACGTGGGCCAGATTGTGGCCATGAATCCCACAAGCACCACAGAGGCTGTGGCTTCGGGTGTATGGGTCAGCGGATATATAGTCGGCTCGATGCCTACAGGCGGTGCAAGCACCACTCTCTCAGGCACGATATTCGGCCTCGACGATGCCGCGAACACAAACTTTGTAATCGCAGCCGATGCCAATGAAACCGACTATACCAAGTGCATAGGCATACAGCTGCCTACCACAATGCGCGATGCCTTGTCGCTTCAGAAAGTACCCGGCAATCTTGGCAAGCAGGTGAGCCTCAAGGGCGATGTGATGAAATATTGCGGTGGCCCGGGCCTGAAGAACCTCACGGAATACAAGCTCGACGGTGCCGGCGGCGACACCCCTGTGACTCCGGCCGATCCGGTTAGCTCGCTGGACGAGAACTTCGAAGGTGGCTCGATTCCTTCGACTTGGACTCAGGTGACTGTAAGCGGCAACAAAACATGGTATGCCCGCCAGTTCGACTCCAACTGGTATGTGACCATGTCGGGATACAACGGACAGGCTCCGTTCGACCAGTGGCTCATTTCGCCTCCGGTCGACATGAGCAAAGTGAGCGACAAGACTCTCAGCTTCGACACCCAGGTGAACGGCTATGGTGCCACTACAACGCGTCTTGAAGTGTATGTACTCGACGGAGCCGATCCCAAAACCGCAGCGAAGACACAGCTCTCGCCCGCACTGCCCACAGCCCCGGCAAGCGGATATTCGAGCTGGGTGAATTCGGGTGTGCTGAACGTGGCAGGCCAGAACGGAGTGGTATATATCGGATTCCGGTATGTGGCCGAACAGGACGCAAACTATGCCACATGGTGTGTCGACAATGTGAAACTTCCTGCCTCGGGCGGTTCCGGTCCGGTTAATCCTCCGACGCCCCCGACCGGCGATGACAAGGCCGGTTTCAACACCTTTAACGGAGGAGCACCCAAGAGTACATACGGCACTTACACATCCACCTCAGGCTGGACTGCTGAAAACTGCAATATACTCTCCGGATCTGATAACGGAACCGATTCGAATCCGCGTTTCACCTTTATCGGCTCGGGTTCGACTCTCGCTCCCTGTCTTAACGGCAAGGCCGGGTCGGCCGGTGTTCTGACTTCGCCGGTTATTACCGGTGGTCTCGGCAAGCTCACGTTCAACTATGGCTTCGCCTACAAGGACACCCAGTGTCAGTTCACTGTAAACATAAAGCAGGACGGCGCAGTGGTAAAGAGCCAGGTTGTGAAAGTTGATTCCGTAGAGCAGTTCAAGGTATACGAATTCAGCTGGGATGTGAACATCGAAGGCGACTTCGAGATTGAGATTGTAAACGACTGCATCGGCGGCAAGACAACCAATGCCGAGCGTGTGGCCATATGGAATCTTACATGGGACTGACGCTGTAATAGCCCAGCATCACGAATAAAAAAAGCAGGACCGTAAACTACGGTCCTGCTTTTTTTCGAATCGGTCGAACGTACGCCACTAAAAACAAGTCGTTCGCCATCAGATATATTTACATATACATGTTTTGCACTTTTTTAACCAAAACCGAGTTAAACCACTCACACTAAACAAAGTCTGTATGATTGTGTGACAAAATGCCACACTCCGCAATTCAACTACTAAAAACATCTATTTTCCGTAAAGTCAGAAATGATACGCAAGGTACTATTGTTACTCGCACTCGCTGTAAGCGTTGCCCATGCCATGGCCTTTTCGATAAAAGGGAAGGTGCTCGACGAGAACTCCGACCCCATGATGCAGGCTTCCGTGCGTGTGCTCACTCCGGACAGCACTCTTGTGAAAGGTGTGCTTACTAATGAAAACGGAGCCTTCACGGTAAGCGGACTCAAAGCCGGCTCGTATGTGGTGGAGACTTCGTTCGTAGGTTATGACAACCACAGCCAGAACGTGAAGATAACATCTTCGGATGTAACACTAAAACCGATTTCGATGCAGGCCGGCGCCCTGATGCTTGGCG
This sequence comes from Muribaculaceae bacterium, assembly GCA_029056365.1. GTDB lineage: Bacteria > Bacteroidota > Bacteroidia > Bacteroidales > Muribaculaceae > CAG-873. The sequence goes on from JAIDBM010000129.1 coordinate 28,262, forward strand.
AGGCTCAGGTTGTAGGCGTACGTACGCCTGTAAAGGTGATGCAGGATACAGTGGAATATAACGCCGATGCATACCGCACGCAGCCCAATGCCGTGGTGGAGGACCTGCTCAAGCGTCTCCCGGGAGTGGAGGTCGACTCTGAGGGCAAAATCACCGCCAATGGAAAATCGGTGACAAAGATTCTTATCGACGGCAAGGAATTCTTTGCCGACGACCCTACTGTGGCATCGCGCAATCTGCCGGTCGACATGGTCGACAAGCTGCAGGTCGTGGACCGCAAGAGCGACCTTGCCCGCATCACTGGGGTGGACGACGGCGAGGAGGAAACGGTAATCAATCTTACCGTGAAGAAAGGCATGAACAACGGCTGGTTCGGCAACATCGAGGGCGGATATGGTACCGATAACCGATACAAGGGCAATTTTGTGGTAAACCGATTCTGGAACGGAAATCAGCTTACTTTGCTCGGAAACTTCAACAACGTCAACGAACTTGGCTTCAACGACGGTATGTCGGGCCGCTTCCGCCGCTTCGGCGGAGACAACGGAATCACTACCTCGCAGGCACTCGGATTGAATTTCAATGTGGGCAAGGACGAAATTTTCCGTGTAGGCGGTAATATAATGTACAGCCATACCGACCGTGACACCCGTACATCATCGGCCCGTACATATATATTCCCGGATTCAAACTCGTATTACGATTCCGATAAGTCGGCCCGCGACAAAGGGCATACAGTACGCGCCGACTTCCGCGTGCAATGGAGTCCGGACTCATTCAATACGTTTGAATTCCGGCCGAATTTCAGTTATTCGAAAAACGATTCATGGTCGTTGTCGGAGGCCCTTACCCGCAGTGGAGCACTGGCCGATGTAACGCAGAGCCGCAACGAACAGACTTCGCTCGGAAGCAACTATGAATTCCGCGGACAGCTCATATACAACCATAAGTTCCGGAGCAAGCCAGGACGCTCGGTTTCTCTTTTCGCCAATTACAGTCTTTCGGATACGCGTGAAAAGACCGACAACTATTCATGGAACAAATTCTTTCTGCTTGGCGACTCAATCGACATAATGGACCAATGGGCCGACAACCACACGTGGAGCAACAATATATCGGCCCGTCTGAGCTGGACCGAACCGCTCGGAAATGTTAAGAACGGAAATTTCCTTACAGTGGCCTACCGCTTCCAGTATCGCTGGAACAACGCCGACAAACTCACCTACGACCATCCGGTGCTGTGGCCCGACGGATTCACCGGTGAGCCTCTGATTGGCTCCGACCTTATACTTAACGAAGATCTGACCAACCGTTTCCGCAACGACTACATGAGCCAGGATATAAGGGCCGGATTCAAGCATGTGTCGAAGAGCGGCTCGATCGATGTGGGTGTGTCGCTGGTTCCGCAGAGTTCAAAGAGCATTTATCTCTACAGCAACGGTGATGTGAACAACGAAAAGTCGATTCCCGCACGCAATGTGCTCAATGTGGCTCCGTATCTGCGCTACCGTTATAAGATGGGAAAATCGCGTTCGTTCAATGTCGACTACATGGGCCGTTCGTCGCAGCCTACCATGGCGCAGCTGCAGCCTGTGGCCGATATGAGCGACCCGTTGCGGATTGTAATCGGTAATCCCGACCTTAAGCCTTCGTTCAGCCACAATGTGCGTCTGCGCTTTCAGGATTTCAACGCCGAGGCCCAGCGGTCGATAATGACTATGGTTGACGGACAGCTTGTTCAGAATTCGATTGTGAGCAAAACCACTTACAATGATCTCACCGGTGGCCAGACCACCACTTACGAGAATGTCGGAGGTGTATGGAATATCCGGGGCATGAACATGCTTTCCATGCCTTTGCCGAACCGCCAGTTCATGTTCAACAATTTCTTTATGGCCAACTATTCGACGGCTGTAAGTTTCAATAACGGCGAGCGCAACCGCAGCGGTTCTCTGATGCTCCGCGAGCAGCCGGGGCTCAGCTGGCGTCCTGACAATCTCGAACTTGAGTTGCGGCCGTTCTACTCGCTTCAGACTGTGCACTATTCGCTTCCGACTACAGCCGGACGCACCGTCCACAGCTACGGAGGAAGTTTCCGGGGCACTTATAACGCGCCATTCGGTCTTTCGCTCAGTTCGGATGTGGAATACAGCGCCACCAGCGGCTACAGCCAGGGTTATGACAGCAAACAGTGGATGTGGAACGCCACTCTCAGCTACAGTTTCCTGCGCGGACGGGCCATGACTGTTTCGCTCAAGGCCTATGACCTGTTGCAGCAGAAGTCGAACATTCGCCGCAATGTGACCGCGAACTACAGCGAGGATGTGCGCTATAATTCCCTGACCCGTTATTTTATGGTTACATTGGCATATAAGTTCAATACTTTCGGCAGCGGAAAGCAGCCGCAGAGCCGC
>JAIDBM010000013.1 GCA_029056365.1 Muribaculaceae bacterium
ATCCGATGTCAGATAATCGGCCGCATCGGGATATAATTCCGGAAGCCATCCGCCTTCCGCCCATTCCGTCATAGCCTGGTCGTAGGCTTCGCGCTGGCTGTCGGTCATGTAGTCGGTAACTTCCGGCGAATTCGGAAGGTCTTCGGGGTAGCTCGGCCATTCCTTGCCTTCAGGTCGGAATGTCTTGTTCATCAGAAGTGTGTATGTCCACTCCCCGTTTTCGCCCTGAGTGTATACGATTGGCTCGTTTACCATGCCGGAGTAGTCGTGTATCTGTCCGGAGATGGTCTTGCCGTCGTCGCTGATTGTAACCGCTGTGACGTATTGTGGGGCTCGTCCGGTAAAGTCGGCCGTCGGACAGGGAAGCACGTGATATTCGCCGTAGCCGTCTCCTTCAGCATCCCAGTATACGGGCAGCTGCATTGTTTCGGAACTGAACCCGGGAACACTGATATTGAGCGAACCGCATATACGTGACCCGTCGGGAGTTATGCCATTGCTAAGCGAAACTCCGTTGCAGCCATCGGTATGCAGATTATGCCACTCGCCGTTTTTCCAGTATGCGGCACTTACGTTCATAGTGGTCGAGGCCAGTACCACACCCGTGTCGCTTACTATATTGCCGTTACCCACACGATAGCTGAAGCCGGTAACGTAGCCGAAATCGTCATATGCCTTATAGTCCCACCGTTCGCCGGTTTCAAGATCTATGACCGAAAGATCCTCATACGCGTTCGACACCATATACTTACCGTTGGGCGATATGCTCTGGGCTGTGGCATTTTCAATGATACGCGGGTTTTCGAGCGGCTGAGCATGTAACGAAGGTGCAGCTACACCGGCTGCAGCCACCATAAGCAGTAGATTTTTTTTCATTAACTATAGCTTTTGATTAGTTGTTGGAAATGTAATAATGTTCAAACTCGATTATATTGCAATAACAATCATTCGCAAAATAAGCATTATTTTCTCATATATGCAAATTTTCAACCTGAATTTTTATTTTTATTTTCATAATACATCAGATTCATCATCGAATTTGCGGAGTGCCTGTCGCTATTTGTTGGTGTCTCCGGGAATTGTGGAGGCAAGGATGCCTCCACTCCGTTTACAAAAAAAGAGCGCTCCCGCATACACGAAAGCGCCCTATAGAGAGGATGAACATTGATGTCAGTTTAATCTGATATTCTGGCCTGGTTTAAGCTTTGACTTGGTTGTAAGTCCGTTCAGCTTGCACAGACGTGCTACGGTAGTGCCGTTTCGCGCTGCGATTTTACCAAGAGAATCGCCCTTGCGCACCTTATACGATTTACCCGATGACTTTCCGGCCGATGCCGATTTTCCAACCGAAGCGGATGCCTTAGCCGGATTCTCTCTCCGATATTTTTCCGCATACTGGGCGTTTGCATCGTTAGAGAAGTTTCTGGCATTCTGATAAGTGTTTTTATCGAATGTATATGTGTCGGTATGTACAGTCTGGTTCGCGAAATCGAATATCGCCGACGGATTTATGGCATATCCCATATAGCGGGTCTCGAAATGCAGGTGCGAGCCGGTAGAACGTCCGGTATTTCCACCGAGCGCGATAGGATCGCCGGCTTTCACATACTGGTCGGGTTCGACGAGAAAGCGCGAAAGGTGGCCGTATACAGTTTCAAGGTCGTTGGTATGGCGCAACACCACATAATAGCCATAACCCCGTCGTTCGTACTTTGTTATACGCACCCGTCCGTCAAAGGCGGCACGGATTGTATCGCCGATCTGTACTTTCAGGTCTATGCCCTTGTGCATCCGCCGGAATCGCTTGCGATATCCGTATGGCGATGTAACATATCCCGGATGAGGCATACAGAAGTTTTTAACATTTATCACAGCCGTCTGCGGCACATCCATACCGCCATAACAGTTTACCATGTTGCTGCCCCACCCTTCGGTGTATATATCGCCTTCGGGTTCTTCTTCTTCCTCGAAGAGCGATTCAAGATATTTTGAAGTATTGTCTACATGTATGTTGCTGTGACCCTGGTTGGCCATAAGGTCGCCATGCTGCTCCTGATGCTGGCCCGGAAGTCTGTGATGCGTCTGGGCAAGAACCGGCAGAATGCCGACTGTCAATAATGCTATTGCTGAAAATGTCTTGAGAGTTCTGGAAAAATTCATTAATTCATTATGTCTTTGACGCCCTCTGGCGGTAGTTGGTTTCTACACCGGCACAAAATAACCGGAAAACAATGTGTTGTCAGCCTGCTGTCACAGCTCGTCGGGAGCATACATGCTACGCATCAGAGCGGGATTGTAGTCGAATATTTCATCCGCTGTGAAGAAACGGCGGATTTCAACATCGGCCGACTCAAGTGAATCGCTGGCATGAACTATATTTTCTTGTCCGCTCATACTGAAATCACCTCTTATAGTACCGGGGAGAGCCTTGCGGCTGTTGGTGGCGCCTGTCATGGCACGTACCACCTCCACAGCATCGCGTCCCTTGATACACATTACTATAACCGGGGTCGCACGCATACTTTCGAGCAATCCGGGAAAGAACGGGCGGTCAACCAGATGAGCATAATGTTCACGAAGTATAGCTTCTGACAGCTGCATCATTTTCATGCCTGCGATAATGAGGCCTTTTTTCTGGAAACGATCGATAACCTGTCCTACCAGGGCACGCTGTATGGTCGATGGTTTTAGTATTACAAGGGTAGATTCCATTTTGAGAGATTGTTAATTTCTTTTACAGTGGTTTTCTGTATCTGCGTAAAGTTACGATTTTTTTGTTCCATGGTCAAGTTTTTATATGATAAAAAATGCAAATACATATGCATCCAAGAAAAAACATACCGACAATACATTGTTATTCAACAAACTAACCAAAACATGTTTTACAACATATTCTCTAACCTTTACTTTTTCAGTGTTTTGTTTCACGGCAACCGGAGTTAAAAAGTGTTTCGTTATATTGCATTGTTCACAGAAGTTTAATACCTTTGTGGAAAAGAATTCACCCAAATGATTTTCTATCGGATTTACCAGATTCTAATAATGCTGCCGATTCTGCTGGTTATTACAGTTATAGCCTCGCTGTCGACAATGGTCGGCTGTATGCTCGGCGGTGGCCGCTGGTGGGGATATTATCCGGCCCGATACTGGGCCAGATGCTGGTGCTGGCTGGCATTCATACGCGTGAGCGTGCGCGGGCGCGAAAACATTAAAGATAAGCAGAGCTATGTTTTTGTTGCCAATCATCAGAGCGCATACGACATTTTCTCGATTTACGGCTTTCTTGGCCATCAGTTCAGGTGGATGATGAAAAAATCGCTGGAACGCATACCGCTTGTAGGCTATGCCTGCCGGGTGGCCGGACACATATATGTCGACAAACATTCGCCGGCCGCTGTACGCCAGACTATGGAAACAGCCGAAAAACGGCTGAGCCATGGCATGTCGGTGGTGGTCTTCCCCGAGGGGTCACGAACGAAAGACGGTCATATACATGCATTTCGCCGTGGAGCCTATATGCTGGCAATGGAGTTCGGGCTTCCGGTTGTTCCGGTTACAGTCGATGGTGCTTTCGATGTTCTGCCACCCGATGCCATGCTGATGCGTCCCGGACGGATAACGCTTACCATACACCCCCCTATCGAAGCAGGCAAAGATGGCCATGACCTGGCGCGACTGATGGAACAGTCGCGCGATGCAATAATATCGGCGCTTCCTGAAAAAAACCGGTGAACAATTTTTACGCAGGCGGGTTTATACGATATGAAAAAGTCAAAGTTCCTTATCCTTACTGCGGTTGCCTTAGTTTCTGCTTCCGCTTTTGTTTCGTGCGACAGCACACCTGACCTTTCTGGGTCATGGACATGTGCGCCGCAGCACCTCAACAATGTAAACGGGGCCTTTACAGCCTCAAGTATCGATGTGTTCAGCTTCACCAACAGCGCCGACAGCAAGAAAAGCGGCTCGGTTGTGATAAGCAGCATGGTATCAGCCCAACAGACTGTAAGCGGCACTCCGGACCTGATTGAGCCCTACCAGGAGACCGTAGCCGCCACAGCCTCCATCACGGGTACATGGACATTTCACCCTGATGAAGACGATGATGTGGACATAATTCTCGACTACAGCACTCTTAAAGTCAACATCGACCCTGCCGGAGTGGCTTTCTCCCAGAATTATATCACCGGGCGCGAACAGCCACAGATCGATTCCCTCACAGCCTCGGCCGTGAGCAGATGGCAGCAATCGATATATGAAGCGCTGAAACCCTATTACAGCAAATATGTACGGCTTGACGACATCAGCATCAAGAACAACATTTTGCGTACCGAAGTTAACGATACCGACCTGACGTTCACTCGCGAGAGCCGTTAACGGTCTGTAAAAAAGCCGGCGGAGAACCTCAAGGTTCTCCGCCGGCTTTTTTACAGACCTATGCGTATGAAAACATCGGCCGCTTGTACGGAATCGGACACATTTCATAGCGTAACTAACTGTCGGCCAGCGCCTGTTGTAAATATCGCATAAATATGCATATATTTGCAACAGAAAAAATAAAACATCAGTCCTATGAAAAGAAAGTGCATATATCTGCTGTCGTTGCTGACATTCACGTCTGCCGCCGCAGAGGTAAATGACCGAACTGTCAAGGCCGATTCTCTCGTGGTGGCAGATTCGGTCAACACCGAAACCTTGATACTGAGTGAATTCACCGTAGAAGGCCGAACCCAGAAGGTAATCAAACATGGAGTGGAATATACTCCGGACAAGCAGTCTAAAAAATTCGCTCAAGATGCCAACACTCTTCTGATGCGCATGCAGATTCCCACGCTCAGCATCTCGCCTATCAGTATGGAAGTAAAGACTCTGGCTGGCGAAGGCGTAAGCTATTTCATTGACTATCGGCCCGCCTCAGCGCAGGATATAAGCGGACTTCTGCCCAAAGACGTAGAGCGTGTGCAGGTTCTCGACTATCCCGAAGATCCACGCTTCCAAAGTTCCGCTCATGTAGTGAACTTCATTATGCGAAAGCTTGAATGGGGCGGCTATACAAAAATAAACGCCATGGGGAAGACTCTGGCATCGGACTTCGGTTCATTGAATGTCTACTCGAAATTCGCATACCGCAAGTGGACATTCAACGCATATGCGGGAGGAAACATGTCGCATAATAACAAAAACGAAAGCTTTCATGAAGAGGCATACCGGGACATCGACTTCGGAGGACGACATTTCGACGAACTCAAGAGATATACAGTAGACAACCCCGGCAACGCGGTAAAGAGAAACTCGCAATGGGCCGGCCTCGCCGCCTTGTATCAGAAAGGCAACAACTGGATGTTTCATTCGGTATCGTTCAGCCGCAACGCCTCTCCCTCAAACCGGTCGGAAACAGATGTATACTTTTCCGATGATACCTCAGACAACATTGTGTCGACGACACAGAATCATAGTCAGTCAATTTCGACCGGAGCCAACGGGTCATACTTTTTCGCACTGCCGTCGGACAACACCATCAGCGCGACATGGACAATGAACTACTCGGCGAACCGCCGGTTTTCGGGTTATGCGCTGAACGGATTCCGGCCTATAACCAACGATGCACGTGAATCGGTGTTTTCTCCAACGGGAGATATTTCGTATTCGAAAAAATTTCTTACCTACAACACCTTCAGGGTGTCGGCCATGACATACAACAGCATATAC
>JAIDBM010000130.1 GCA_029056365.1 Muribaculaceae bacterium
ATCATGTAGGTAGTGAACGGCAGCACTCTGCCGTTCCATTTGTTCTGGCATTCGTTCAGGAGTGAGTTTCCTGTGCTGTTGAACCATTGGTCGATCAGGCGGGTGTCGGCACACTGCATACGCACGGCGAATGATTCGGCATCAACGGTTTCATCGAACGAAATTATACGGCACACGCTTACGTCGGTGAATCCGAATGCTTCGGCGGCATCGGCATAGGTGGCAGAGCACCAGAGCTTTACTTCAGATGCCAGCGTTTTCTCTGCGGCAAACGTTGTATTTATGATAAACATCGTTTTTTTAGAATTTATTGCCTGTCCGGCTTTTAAACTTAAGATAACGGGGAATAAACCCGAAGTGACGGCAGACGGTAGGCCAGAACCCATAGTATCGGCTCATGATACGAAACCTCTCCATGAGCGACTTGCGATGGTTGGCTGTAGTGGCGCCTTCGTTCAGATAGTCGACCAGCACATCAGGCACATACTCGTTACGGCGTGAGTGCTGAAGACATCGTATACACCAGTCGTAGTCGGCGGAGAAGCGATAGCGGAGATCAAACGGAGCTGTAATGCGCCGCAATGCGACAAAGGCCTGGTGGCAGACAAGCATTCCGTTTGCGAAGCTCTTGTAGGTGAGTGTTTCAGGAGCCCGCAGATGTCGCTCTCCTATGCGTTGGCGTGTATGGTCTACAAGATCTGTCTGGCCATATATTATGCCGGGAAAGTCGCGGTCCATGGCCACATCGGCCAGTCTCTGAAGTGTTTCCGGACTATGGAACGAATCGCCTGCGTTAAGAAACACCACATATTCGCCCCTGGCCATTCCCAGTCCCTTGTTCATTGCGTCATAAATGCCTCTGTCGGGTTCCGACACGACACGGCGCAACGGATTTGTATGCGCTGACAAAAAATCCTGAGTCCCGTCGGTCGAAGCTCCGTCTACAACTATATGTTCATAGAGACGACATGTCTGGGCATCGACACTCTCTATTGTCGGCGCTATTGTCGTGGCTGCATTGTAACACACCGTGATTATTGAAAATAGCGGAACACGGAATCCGTTGTTGTCGGTAGGGTTCATCAGTTGTTGCAGGAATTTAGAAGATACTGAATTCGTTTGTCGCAGTCTGACTGGTCGATGCGGGTGCGCAAAGAGTATCCCGACTGGCGTGAATGAAGGTTCGAGGGCAATGCCTTGCTGAAGTGTCCGACCGAGTCAGCGGCAATCAGCTCCCAAACCGGAGTATGGTCGACCGATGCATTGAGAATTCGTGCCGGAACGTTTGTCATAGAACCCCGGGTGATGGTGTTGACAGGGGTTGCCCTGAAGTGCAGAAATCCAGAAGCATCGGCGTGAATGCTCAGCACTGCATCGTTCTCGCCGGCAATGCAAGCCCATTCCAGAGGCTGGTCCGACCAGTGACGGTGGTTGGTGTTTTCCGCTTTTTCAAACAGCTGGCATATAGGCACACGTATAAGCTGTTCGCCACGGTATGCCATTACCAGGTAAGAGTCGAGGTCGGCCTGACATATTACCAGGGCAAGACGGCATGCCGGGTCCATGTCGGTATAGTAGTCGTGTTTGGATACCGTGTAATGGTGTTCTCCGATAAAATAGAGATACAGCTCCGGCACCACAAAATTACCGTCTGATTCGTGAAGCACGTTCGGTCGCCACCGCGAAGTTGCTACCGGAGCTACACTTGTTGCGGCCGGAACATCGATTGGCACGCTAATGCTTTCAATGCGCTGGCGCATCGGGCCGTCGTCTGCAGGCGGTGTGTCGGTTATGGCATTTGATGCCGCAGCAGAGTCGATTTCGCTCATTTTCATCATATCCTCGTAGGCAAGTTCACGTTGCTCGATGAACTTACGTATTTCATCGCGACCGAGTATAGGCAGGGTGGAAGTGCTCAGACGAACATATATAATGTCGTCGAGCTTTACCGGTTTGCGCGAAGGCCGCACGGTAACAATCAGAACACCCTTGGTTGATTCTTCATCGACTGCGATGTTTACCAGCGTGGCTGTAGCCGGTCCGAAGCATGCGTTTACGCGCAGGGTGAGGTAATTGAGCAGTTCGTCCATGCGCTTGAGCAAATCGGGAGAGTAGGGCAGTCGCAATACCTTGAAATCCTCGTCAAGACCGCGCTCGAAATGCTGGTCGTTGACACCGATGTAGAGCTTGCCGCCGGTTGTGTTCATGAACCCGGCTATTATGTGCATTATCTCGTGATGCTGCCGGCGCAACTCTTCTTCCGGCGAACGTTTGATTCCATCGTTTGCGCAGAACACAAGCGAACTCTTGAACTCGGTGTACTGTGATTCGCATCCGTAGTATTTCAGGCTTATTCGCTCGTTGTTTACCTTGAGCAGAGCCGAAATGTCGTCTTTGATACGCCGGGCGTAGTCGTTTTCCTGCAGCGAGCTTGCAACAAGCATGTTATAGCTCAGTACCATGCGGGCGAATTTTCCTTCGAGTTCGCTGTCTGGCCGTTGCGACTGTTCCCACAAATCCTGGTTGCGCTCAGGGTTTCCGAGCCATGATACAAGCTCCATGCGCCGGAAAATACGCTCGGCGAGGGATCCGGGTTTTATAAGCGGACGGTATTTTTCGAGTGTGCCGATATTTACCATTCTGTTGTCGGCGAAGTCGACATGCAGCTGAAGCAGGGAGGCATGCAGAGCGAGTTCGGCTTCCAGCTGGGTGTCGCCGATTATACTTGCAAGCCCGCGTCCGAAA
>JAIDBM010000131.1 GCA_029056365.1 Muribaculaceae bacterium
ACTCCGCTGCCGACCACAGCCGCACACGCAAGCATCAGCAGCATGCCGCCACGAGTATGCCAACTTTGGCATCTGTAGGAATACAGCGCTATTGCGGAAGCTGCCGACACGGCCAGGAACACTCCGTACGGGCACGACGGAGTGTAAACACATATCAGTGTGATCCACAATGCAATGACCGCGATGATTCCTGAAAAAAATGCGTTTTTGAAAAAAATCATGATACAAAGTTACGAAAAATGTAGTTAAAATCGTAAATTTGCACAACGATTATGACCAACGGAAACAAAGCAATACAGATCGACCTGCAGCAGATAGTGCGCGAGCGCCTTGGAAAACATTCCAGGCTTGTGCCGCGTTTTATTGTACGCTGGCTTGAGAAACTGGTGTGTCAGAACGATCTTAACAAGTTGCTGCGCAATAATTTCCCGAAGGAAGGGGCCGCATTCTGCGAAGGAGTGCTGCACGACCTCGATGTGGCGGTTGACGTTGTAGGAGAGGACAATCTGCCTCCGGTATCCGACAGGAAAGTGGTGATTGTGAGCAACCATCCGCTTGGCGGTCTTGACGGAATGGCGCTGATTGCATGGGCGGCACGCAGATATGGCGACAGGCTCCATTTTGTTGTCAACGACCTGCTTGATGCTGTGGCACCGTTGCGGACGGTGTTTGTTCCGGTGAACAAGCATGGAGGTCAGAGTAGGGAAAGCATCCGGGCGGTCGACGAGGCGTTTGCAAGTGACGATCCGGTGCTTGTGTTTCCGGCCGGATTGTGTTCGCGAAGAGATTCCGCAGGCAAGGTCTCAGACCTTGAATGGCAGAAAATGTTTGTAAACAAGGCTATAGAGCATAGGCGGACTGTCGTGCCATTGTATTTCAGCGGCGAGAATTCCGCGTTTTTTTATAAATTTGCAAGTATCAGAAAAAAGATAGGCCTGAAATTCAATATAGAGATGATATTTCTGCCCTCGGAAGTTTTTCGGGCGAGCGGCAGCCGTTTTACTATAGTATGTGGTAAACCGTTGCCGTGGCAGACTCTCAAGGGTGGAAGTCAGGCACGTCGTCAGGCGGCCGATATCCGTTCGCTCGTATATTCCATGGCGCCGATGGCCTCAAATAAAAACAGATGACAATGAACTCAAGGATAATAGATCCGGTCGACACCGCGCTTATTGAATCAGAACTGACTCCGGAGCGTTTTTTGCGTACCACCAACAAAGGCGGAAATGAGCTATATATAGTGGATGCGTACGATTCGCCTGCGACCATGCGGGAAATTGGCCGTCTGCGTGAAATAGCGTTCCGTTCCGCCGGGGGCGGAACCGGCAAAGACTGCGACATAGACCAGTACGACACAATGCAGCCGCCATGCAAACAGCTCATAGTATGGGATCCGGACAGCAAACTTATTCTGGGCGGTTACCGTTTTATATGCGGTTCGGATATCCGTATGGACGCTTCAGGGCGTCCGCGCATTGCCACCAGCCATATGTTCGATTTTTCAGAGCGCTTTATCAACGAGTATCTTCCGTATACTATTGAGCTGGGACGTTCGTTCGTAAGACTCGAATATCAGTCGTCGAGAGCGGGCGCGAAGGCGCTTTACACCCTCGATAACCTGTGGGACGGACTCGGATCGCTTACGGTGCTTAATCCGCAGATCAAATATCTGTTTGGTAAAGTAACCATGTATCCAAGCTATACTGCCCGGTGCCGCGACATGATTCTGTTCTTCCTTCACAAGCATTTTCCCGATCACGACAACCTTGTGGTGCCCATGCATCCGCTTGTGATCGAGGCTGATCCAGAAGAATTGTCGGCAATGTTCACCGGAACTACATTCAAAGACGATTACCGGATACTCAACAATGAGGTGCATCGTCACGGCAATAACATCCCGCCGCTTGTAAATGCCTATATGAGTTTGTCGCCGACCATGAAAATGTTCGGAACCGCAATCAACGATGAGTTCGGAAATGTGGAGGAAAGCGGTATTTTGCTGACGGTGGATGACATATTCCCTGAAAAAAAACAGCGCCATATCGATAGCTTCAAAAGATAGTGACTGTGCTGTGTCACAGCGTAAAAGCTGCGATTGCCGGGTATGGTCGGACTCCGGTCGGGCAAACTTTTTTAATGAATATTTTGTTAATGTAGAAAAAAGATAGTAACTTTGCAAGGAAATAGCGCCATTGCCTTGTTTCTGGATAAATGGCACGGAAAATAATCCGATAGAGGATACTCTCTTTTCAAAACTACAAATTACACAAATATTTAAGAATCAGCTATTGCAACACACATGTTGTGTTCGCGTACCGCTGCTGTTCCGATGTGTATGCGGCGATAATATTTTCAAGCCGGAATCACGTCTGAGGATAATCCCGCTCACTCCCTAATTATATATGTATAGCATATCCGATCTCAATGAAATGAACGACGCAGACCTTAAAGGCGTCGCCGAGTCAATGAATCTAAAAAAAATCGATCTCTCCGACAAAGAGGGTTTGATTTACCGTATACTTGACCAACAGGCCATAGACAGGGCCGCTTCTTCGACAGAAGAAAAAAAACGCCGCGGACGTAAGCCTGCCGCCGAAGGCGCTCCTGCACGGCAGCGTGGCCGTAAGAAAAAAACGGCAGACGCTCAGGAACCACAGACCGACCAGGTGACCGAATCAGCTGAAAAGCCGCAGGTTCAGGAACAGTCGGCGGCGGTAACAGAACAGCCCGCTGTGGCTCCGGCTCCCAAAAAACGCGGTCGTCCACGCAAGAATCCGCTGCCCGAGCCCGCACCACAGCCGGTTGTGGCAGAAGAACCTGAAAGCAAAGCTGAAAATATGGTGGCGGACAATGCCGAAGCCAAAGCCGCCGAGATTGCAGCCGATACAGCTGTGCCGGAAGTTCCGGAGTCGGCCGATGTGACACAGGACAATCAGCCCAGGCGCGATTTCCGTCCGAAAGATCCTGCTTTTACGGCATTTTTCCCTCGCAGCGAAGGCCGGAAATTTGTGCCGCGCAGTCAGCAGCAGCGTGAGTCCGACAATACCCCTGCACCGCATGCCCAAGTGGCCGTTCCGGCAAAAAACAAGCATGTCCAGCAGCAGCAACAGCAGCCTATATCGGGTATGCCGTCGAATATTCCCGCCGCGCCTATAGTTCTGACAGAGCCGGGCCAGCCGCTGCCGCAGCAGAACGGAAAGAAAAACAAAAAGAACAAGCAGCAGGGCTACAGTTCGATGCGATATGATTTCGCCGACCTGATTGAAACCACGGGCGTGCTTGAAATCGAGCCTCAGGGACATGGATTCCTGCGTTCCGGCGACTTCAACTACATGCCCTCGCCCGATGATATTTATCTGACTCAGCAACAGATTCGCATGTACGGTCTGAAAACAGGCGATGTGGTTGAGGCAACCGTGCGTCCGCCAAGAGAGAACGACAAATACTTCCTTCTTTCCGAAGTGCGCCGTGTAAACGGACGGTCGCTCGACTTTATCAGAGACAGGGTTTCGTTCGAACATCTTACCCCGCTGTTCCCTGACGAAAAATTCGATCTCACCTCCGGACGGACCAACAATCTGTCGACCAGGGTAGTGGACATGTTCTCTCCGATAGGCAAGGGGCAGCGAGGCCTTATTGTAGCCCCGCCGAAAACCGGTAAGACAATACTTTTGAAAGACATCGCAAATGCCATAGCGGAGAATCATCCCGAAACATATATAATGATTCTTCTTATCGATGAACGTCCGGAAGAAGTCACCGACATGCAGCGAAGCGTGAATGCCGAGGTTATAGCATCGACATTCGATGAGCCGGCCGACCGTCATGTGCGAATCGCAGGCATAGTGCTTGAAAAGGCCAAGCGTATGGTGGAATGCGGTCATGATGTGGTGATACTGCTTGACTCCATAACCCGTCTGGCCCGGGCATACAATACATGTGCTCCGGCTTCCGGAAAAATCCTTTCCGGCGGTGTCGATGCCAATGCCCTGCAGAAACCCAAGAGGTTCTTCGGAGCGGCCCGTAACATCGAAGGAGGCGGATCGCTTACCATTATAGCCACAGCTCTTACCGAAACAAGCTCGAAGATGGACGAAGTGATATTCGAGGAATTCAAGGGAACCGGCAACATGGAGCTTCAGCTCGACCGCAAGCTTTCCAACAAGCGTATTTTCCCGGCTGTCGACATCATGGCTTCAAGCACAAGACGCGATGATCTTCTTCTTCGTCCGGAAACACTTAACCGCATGTGGATTCTGCGTAGATTCCTCAGCGACCGCAACAGCATAGAATCGATGGAGTTCATCAAAGACCGTATGGAACGCACCCGCGACAACGATGAGCTGCTGAGAACAATGGGCGATTAATGTCTGTTGTTGAAGTGGCTAACAGTCAAATCTATAACACGGCGCCGACTATTGTAAATGAGTCGGCGCCGTGTGTTTTTTTGCCGATTTATGCTGAAAAATTTGGAGTGTCCGTGAATTATTGCTAACTTTGCATTGAAATCGCGCATGTGGCGTAATTGGCAGCCGCGTCAGACTTAGGATCTGATGTCTTCGGACGTGGGGGTTCGAGTCCCTTCATGCGCACAGAAAGGCGTTACCGTTTTCCGGTGACGCCTTTTTTTATTTGTCGAATAGAAGTAATGTTTGTATCTTTGTGGATATGATTTCCAGGCAAAGCAATATAATTTTAATTCTTACGACACTTGCGCTTCTTTTTTCATCGTGTGGCACAGGTAAAAAAGGTGTGTCGGCTTCGCATGGCGGCACGGAAGTGGTGGTGAAGGAACGCAACAAACCCTCAAGACATAACGGAGACCCCGGTTTCGATGTAAGCGAGCATCTTGCCGACAGAATTGTTGCAGCGGCACGGAAATGGATCGGCACTCCATACCGCTATGGAGGGAAAGACCGCAAGGGCACCGATTGCAGCGGTATGACAATGAGCCTGTTCGACGAGGTGGCAGGAATAGCCTTGCCGCGAAATTCCGGGGCGCAGTATGAATATTGTGTAAGCATAGGTCATGAAGATTTGCAGCCGGGCGACCTTGTGTTCTTTTCCGGCAAGGCCGGGGGCGGTTCGGTAAGCCATGTCGGTCTTTATATAGGAGACCGCAAGATGATTCATGCATCGTCGTCGCGGGGAGTGGTGGAGAGTAGTATCGATGAACGGTATTGGCTAACCCATTACTATGGTTCCGGCAGAGTCAACGGTATGACAATTGCAGCTTCCGGACGTAAATCATCGAAAAAGCGCCGTAATGACAATAAAACATCTGTGCGGAGACCGGACCCGTTGGAGCCAGCCCGGATTTCTCCGGCAAATACAGCCGTTTCTGAAGCTGTTCAGGATGTGGAAAGCGGTAGCTCCGCAGTCAGCGATGTGATTGCGCCGGAGAGTGGAAATATGGAAGATACAGTAGTGGAGGATAATCCTGAGGAAAGCGTTCTGGAACGCACCGATGATGCATCGGTGGAAAAGACCATTTCCGATGAGGTAAAGGCCGCTTTTTCATTCTAAGAAAAAAAACGATAAAACGATAAAACAATAATGATAATGCGCTTCGGGAATCCGGAGCGCATTTCATATGTATAGCCGTGTAATGATTCATATATTTAGCTGGAAACAATAATTATGTTAATTTTTGAAACTGTGTCTGATGGCAAAAAGAAAACAAAAATTAAAATTTATTTGCATGCTACTGAAAATATGTCTATATTTGCGTCATAATACCAGATTGAAGCTATGTTGTAGTAATGGAATACTGCTTGCGTGAAGCCATGTTCGAGGCTTTTGTGCATCGTTTCTGATATTTATAAGGTTGTTATATGTCTAAATATAAAAGCTATGAAGAAATTTGTCACATTTATTTTTGCATCGCTGGTGATAGTCGGTGCAGGAGGTTCGGCAGAAGCCGCGCGTCCGTTCGGGCATAAGACGAAAATGCCGAGAGCATCGAGAGATTTTTCTCCACCGGCGATGAGTGTTAATACTCCGCAGTCGGAGCGGATGACTCTGCCCAAAGCTCAGAAAGGTTTGGTTGCCGGAGTATTCGATAATGTGCTCGAAGCAGTGTCGGAACGGCACATGGTGCCGCAGCAGCGGGTGAATGCCGGAGGAACCAATCTGTTCGGGTATCTGAATTATTCGAAAAGTGGCTATAAGCAAGGATGGTATGAATTCACGGTCGACGGACTGTCGATGTTATGGCAGGACCCGTTGTTCACTTATGCCAACGGATATGACGAGCTGCTTACTTCGTGGGTGAAAGACGATCGGCTTTGCGGCTATTGCGACTGGTATCAATATGGTTATTTCTGGGGTCAGAAATACTATGAAATCAATACCCGCACCGGTGAGATAGTAACCGAGACAGCAGATGAAGACTGCATATACGACGGAGGCGTGTTTATATCGGCCTGCTACGATCCGGTGGAAAATGCAGTGTATGGCTACGGAACCGACGACTGGGATTCCGAGGAAGTTACAACTGCAACGTTCCAGAAAACAACTGCATATCCGTGGGGATTTGAAGTGATAAAGGATATCGACCGCAAGAGTTTCAAAACATCCTGCAAGTCGTTGGCCTATAATCCTATTGACAAGGAAATATACGGCATAACGCTTGAAAACAATCTTGTGAGAATCGACCGCAAAACCGGCGAGCAGACTCAGATAGCCAGACTCAATACCACTGCCGGCGAGTTTGTCACCGGAATGTGTTACAGTACGGCAGAGGGTGCGTTCTACTGGAATCCGGCCTATAGCGCCACGACATCGGAGATAGTCAGAGTGAATCCGGTATCCGGAGCCATAACGGTGTCGGATAAGTTTGTTGAGGGAGGAGAGAGCTTCGGCTGTCTGGCTGAAATGGGTTCGGTTGTGACATCCGACTCTCCATTACGCCCCGAAATCATAGCCACAGGATTCGAATCGGGTTCAACCACAGGCACCATAACAATCAAATTGCCGGTTTCGTATGTCGACGGACGCCCGCTTTCAAAGGAACTTACCTGGGTGGCCAGACTCGACGGCAAGAACTACACCGCAGGCCAATCGGCTCCGGGAAGCGAGGTTCAGGTTGAATTCAAGAACATAACAAGCGCAAACCATAATTTCGCGTTCTATTGCGAGGTCGATGGTGTGAAAAGCGCGGAAATCAGCACATCGCTGTATGTAGGTTCTGATGTGCCGCTGGCTCCCGCAAGCGTTACTCTGGAGAAGGACAATATACATTGGTCGGCTGTCAAGGCCGGTGTGAACGGAGGCTATATCGATCCGTCGAAGATTGAATATGAAGTGTATATCAACGGTCAGCTTCTGGCACGTACCGGACGGACTTCCATAAAGGAAAACATTGGCGAGGGTGAGCCGTTTGCCCGTCATCAGGCATCGGTCCGCGCGGTATTCAACGACAAGCGCTCCATGCCGGCATATTCAAACTATCTGAATGCCGGTGAAGCCTGGGAGCTGCCGGTGGACATGATTGCCTCGCAGGAAATGTTTGAGCTTTGCACAAGCTTTAACCTTGACGGTGAAGACGAAAACTGGTGGGAAGTGGACCCCTACCGCGACCCCAATGCCTTCTATGCCGGACAGGCCGATGATATAGAAGGAAGCGACTGGCTCATTCTGCCGGCCATGAACTTCCCGGATGCCGATGTATATTACAGCCTTTACATAACCTGTATGAGCGTGGCGGCGAAATACGACTCCCGTATGGAAGTATGCATCGGACAATACCCCGACCCGACATCGATGGACCAGGTGCTGATTCCTGAGTTCAAGCCGCAGAGTCGCGACTACGCCACTTTCTCGAATCTGTTCTTCAAGGTTCCGTATGAAGGAGAGTACTATATAGGACTGCATGCCATAACCGGAAAGAATTCCTGCGGCGTGATGGTGCATGAAATAAGAGTTGAGAACGACAACCTCCAGCCCGATTCACCTGCGGCAGTGACCGACCTGAAGGCTGAACCAGGAGCCAACGGCGCTCTTGAAGCCACAGTTACGTTCACGCTTCCTACAGAAGACCTGAGCGGCAAAACGCTGTCGTCGGACATGGCGCTTACTGCAAAAGTATCAGGTGCCAATACTGAGGAGGTCAGCGGCAAGCCAGGCCAGACTTTGTCGGCCAAGGTGAAGACAGTTCAGGGCGACAACCGCATTGCTGTAGCTCTGCGTGCAGGCGACAAATCCGGCCCGACAGCCATGGTCGATGTCTATACAGGTGTGAATGTGCCCGGAACCGTGAAGAACCTTACGGCCGAAATTCATCCGGATATGATGGGTGTGGATTTCAAATGGGAAGCGCCCGATGCCGACAAATCAGGCGGATATGTCGACCCGGCTACTGTGGAATATTATCTGGTATTCGGACCAAACGGCAGCGTTGCGGAAACCACTCCGATCGGTACAGGCATTACCGCATACAGCCTTGATCTTCCTGCTGGCTCGGAACAGAATTACTATCGTGTAGGCATCGAAGCCCGTAATGTGGCTGGTACTACCGGACGATATATGGGAATCACTACATTGCTTGGCGAACCATACCGCCTGCCGATGGCCGAGGATTTTGAAAACATGCCTCTCAATTATGGCCCGTGGATTGTATATGGTGATCCGTCTTCGAATGTTTCCTGGTTCCAGTATGCCATAAAGGATATCGCCACCGAGTGGAAAGATATGGATGGAACCGCTATATGCGGTGTAGGAAACGCCGATGCCGTCGACAACAGTTCGCTTGGAGTGCCGCGTTTCACCACAAAGGGAATGAGCGATGTAAAAGTCAGAATTTTAGCTTGGACAGGCGAGCAGTCGGCCCAGATGAAGTTGACTGGAAATATTTACGGAAAATCTGAACCGGATGTCATAGGAGAGTTCCCGTATAAGAATTCCGATGCCATGAGCATGTGGAAAACCCTTGAGTTCGACCTTCCTGCCGCATATCTCGAACAGAGCTGGGTTCAGCTTTATATCGACGCCACTTTCGGTCCGGACCATAACTATGCAATCATCGACAGTATTGAAATCGGCGGCGAGGATGTCGGTGTTGTCGGCGTAGTGGCCGGAGAGGGCAGTATCGTGGCCGGACTTGGCACGATAACAGTGAGAGGTTTTGCCGGAGAGCGGATACTGGTATACGGTATCGACGGCCTGAAGGTAACCGAAGCCGTAGCCGACGGAAATGAGACTGTGCTTGATGTTGCCAGAGGAATCTATGTGGTGAAGGCAGGTCGGCGCACTGTTAAGCTCGCGGTAAGATAATCATGATTTTTATGGTCCGGCGGATGTAGCCATGATGCCGCCGGACCAAACCTATAATTCGGAACATTATGAACAGGACACTATTATCAATATCGGCGTTATTTCTGGGCCTTATTCCTGTTATGGCAGGCGGTCACGGACCATGCCTGCGGACTGCGGCAGGAAGCGTTGCGGTATCGTTGGCCGACCGTCAGGCCATAGGCGGAGCTGCTTATGCAGCCGTTGTGCCCCGGGCGGCCGCCTCTGAGCAGACCCAGGTATTGTCGGAAGATTTTTCACGATGCACAAAGGGCAGTGAGGCCTCGCCGGATACGGAAGGTATTGTAGGGGAGATACCCGCTGAACTCACAGCTGCTTACGGATGGGCCGGAGCAACGTTCCGGCAGGCCGGAGGCTGCGCCTTCCTTGACGCCTACCATCTGACATATCAGGGACAGGATATTGTTGCCTATTATCTCGACACTCCGTGGCTTCAGCTCAAAAATGGCCAGAACCTGGTGGAGGTGCGCTTCAGAGCACGTTCGTCGAATCCGGCGGGCGACAAGTTCTATATCATCAATGCCGATGCCGCGTCGGGCAGTACAATCGGAACCCACGGTGTGTCGGTAACCGGGCAGTGGAACGAATATGCCATGTATATCGACGGATGCACGCCGAACACATTCTTCGAGTTCCAGAGCGAGAGCGCACCGTTCTATATCGATGATATTTCGGTGGCAGTGGTGCCCGATCTGGCCACTCCGAAGGTAATGCCGGCCACACAGATAACTCCCGACGGCTTTACCGCCAACTGGCAGGCTGTGGCGAACGCCACCGGCTACATGTTGAATCCGAAAGCGATACATATCAGCAACGGACTCGACCCGCGCTACCTCATCGATGCCGATTTCGAGAGCATCACACAGGGCACGGTCGACAATCCTCAGTTGCCCCAATACAGCGTTTATTCGCTCGACGACTATATCAGCCAGAAAGGATGGCTGGCACGCCTGCCTTATTTTGCCAAAGGATGTCTGGGCCTGAGCAACGAACTTATGAGCAGCTATGGCAATTCGCTGCTGCAGTCGCCTACCTTGAATCTGTCGGGCGATGACGGACGCGTATCGGTAAAAATGCGTTATCTGGTAAAGGACGTCGACATGTTCCAGGTGTGTCTCTACAGTGTGTTGCCCGACGGACGGGTGAGCCTGCGTTCTACCAAAATGGTTTATACCGGCGAAGAGAACAATGTGTGGAAAGACGAACAGTTCACTATCAGCGGCGGCACAGTATCGTCGATGCTTGTGATACTGCTTCCGGAGACTACAACAGGAACCGTATTCTTCGATGAACTCAGCATGTGGCAGATTCTGGAGGCCGGCACACGATATTCCGAACCGATGGCGCAACAGTTGTCGGCCACGAATTCGGCCCGGGTATTGACTCCTGAAGCATCGGATACCGACTCGTTCTCCTATTCGGTGACAGCATACCGTACACTTCCGAACGGGGCGAATATCTACAGTGAGCCTTCGGACGAAATTGTGGTGGGCAGCACTACTTCGGAACAGCCGGTTTCGCTCGGAACTCCGAGTCCGCAGACAGTAAAAGTAGATGGTGGCCGTTTTACAGCCACCTGGGAACCCGTGCCTGGCGCCAATGCTTACCGTATTGATGTTTACCGCCGTCATGTGTCGAACGGTTTCGAGACGATAGATGTAATCAATGAGAATTTCGACGGTATAAAGGTGGGTACAACCGATCTCGACAGGCCGAGGGCCATGAGCGAGGATGGATATGACCGTCTGGACGCATACACCAAGCAGCCCGGCTGGGAAGTGTTCCAAGGCTTCTATGTCGATGGAGCTGTGGGAATTCTCGGTTATTGGAATATGCTTGGCGTGGGATGCTATATGCGTTCTCCTGAATTCGACCTTTCAGCCAATGGCGGGCGTATGACTCTTGACATAAAAGTAGGTTCCGACTATTACAACCAGGGTGCGACAATATATCTGGCGCATGAGGACAAGCAGACCGGTGCTCTGGTTTACGATGAAATGTTCCCGCTTGACGAAATGACGAAGGGATTCCATAACTTCACCACACAGTTCAGCAAGGGACGTGAAGATTCGTTCTTTGTATTTTATCCGTATGGTTACGGCCTGAGCTATTTCGATGACATACGTGTCAGCCAGCAGTTGCCCGCCGGAACAAGCGACATAAGGGTAAGCACACGGAATGCCAACGGAAACACAGTAACCATGACTGTGCCCGACGTGGTTGAAGACGATGAATATTTCTATACTGTAACCGCGTTGTGGATCGACGGCAACGATATTCTGAAGGTCGAATCGGCTGCCTCGCCGATGACTCCGGTGTCAGGTCTGGTGAAAACAACAACTTACTC
>JAIDBM010000132.1 GCA_029056365.1 Muribaculaceae bacterium
CTAGCCTCGTGGGCCCGGAGACGTCTATAAGAGACAGAGCATCGGGCGCACAATGCTTTATACCGATGTTTTTATTATTTCATCGAGCTATCTTCTGTTTCAGGACATCGACAAGATTGTGTACGGATTTCTGGTGCTTTTTCTGGTATCCTATATCACCGACCTTATAATCAACACCAATCGTCAGGCTGTACAATTTACCATTTTCTCGCCTCACTGGCAGGAAATCGCCACAGCCATCAATAATGAGGCCCACCGTGGATGCACGGTTCTCGACGGCACTGGCTGGTATAGCAAACATCCTGTGAAAATTCTTCTTGTAATGTGCCGGAAAATTGAATCGGTTACAATATTCCGCATCATCAAGTCGATCGACAAAAATGCATTCATAACACAGGCCAATGTCAATGGCGTGTACGGAAAGGGATTTGATGAAATGAAAGTTAAGATGCCCACCGCCAGGAACCACCATGGCAATCATCACACCGTGGGAGTCAAGGGCACCGATACAAACGGCTACGGCAATCTTCCTTCTACATCGGGGCATCCCGACTCTCTGGCATAGGCGTCGTACATATACTGGCCTTTTCCTTTGGTGGCCGTGCCATATTTCACAGCATGCACCGGACATGCATGATAGCAGCGTTCGCACATCGCGCAGCGCCTGCCGTTCCATAAAGGCCGGTTTCCCTGCATGACGACAGTTGCCGTAGGGCAATTTCGCGCACACTTCCCGCATCCGGTACATGCCGATGTTGCTGCAAATGGTTTCGACGACAAACCATAGCGCATGAACAGCGGATATATCAAGGCCGATTTAATCCAGGCAAAACTGCCCCGCACTACATCCGACCCTCTGTCGCCGGCGGTTATCTTACAAGCTATATTCTCGACTCTTGCCGGAAAGGCTCCAAGTTTTGCCGCGATTGTCTCGCGCGAATCAACATCAAAACCCTTCATCATGGTGTAAGTGTTCGGCATCTGTACGGTGTACGCGCCAGCGGCATCCCAGCCGCGTTTTTTTATCAGACGTCGCCACTGCATGTCGGCAAGGCCCGCATCGTCTCCACAGGTCGCCACCATAAAATGCTGTACATTGCCGGCACCAGGCAGAACAAGCGTGTTTATCGCCTCCACCACCGGCAGAGGAAGCCCCCAGGAATAAATCGGGAACACCCACACCACACGCCCGGCTTCGTGCGAAAATCCTCCGCACGAAGCCAAATCGAATATCTCATCGCCGATATGCCGTCCTATCTCACGCGCAACCGCGCGTGAATTCCCGGTTCCCGAAAAATACAGAATCATAAACGGTATTCCTTTTCAACTGTTTTATCTGTCAGATAGTTACCTGAGTGGCACCAAATCCATATTCTCTAAAAGACGCATCCTGCACTTGATGCCCTTTGTAACGGTGGTTGAGTTCCTTCATAAGCGCCTGACGCAGAACGCCCTCTCCCTTGCCATGAATGAATACAATGCGCTGGCCTTTATTGCGTGCATTGGCATCCATCACCTCACGAAACCTGTCGACCTGATAATTGAGTATGTCGGCATTACTAAGTCCGCGCATGTCATCAAGAAGCTCGGAAGCATGCAGGTCAACCACAATTATATCCTGCGCCTTGTCGTCACGGCGTTTCACCCGACGCACCGCCACCGGAGTATCG
>JAIDBM010000133.1 GCA_029056365.1 Muribaculaceae bacterium
ATACAACCAGAACCGCAAGCCATACAACAACAACCGCCAGCAGATGGGCGGCATGCCCAACCGTGGAAAAAGCTTTGTTCCACGCCCGAAACGTATCGAATACGAAATGCCGATTCCCGATCCGAACGAACAGATACGTCTGAACAAATTCATGAGCAACGCCGGCATATGCTCCCGTCGCGAGGCCGATGAATTCATCCAGCAGGGTCTGGTAAAAGTCAACGGCCAGGTAGTTACCGAACTCGGCACCAAGATTACCCACTCCGATGTAGTTGAGTACGATGAAAAGGTAGTGGCCCTTGAAAGCAAATGCTACATACTGCTCAACAAGCCCAAAGACTGTGTAACCACAAGCGACGACCCCCACGGACGCACTACCGTGATGGACCTCGTGAAAGGCGCCTGCACCGAACGCATCTACCCGGTAGGACGTCTCGACCGCAACACCACCGGAGTGCTACTGCTCACCAACGACGGCGACCTGGCATCGAAACTCACCCATCCGAAGTATATCAAGAAAAAGATATATCATGTATGGACCGACAAAGACATCACCGAAGACGACATGCAGCGCATCGCCGACGGCATCGAGCTTGAAGACGGACCGATTCATGCCGATGAAATCAGCTATGCCACCGAAACCGACCGCAACCAGGCCGGCATAGCCATACACTCCGGACGCAACCGAATCGTACGCCGCATATTCGAAGCCCTCGGATACCATGTAACCAAGCTCGACCGCGTGTACTTCGCCGGCCTTACCAAAAAGAATCTCCCCAGAGGCCGCTGGCGCTACCTCACACAGGAAGAAGTCAACTACCTGAAAATGGGAAGCTTTGAATAATTCTAATAATCAACTCCTTGCGGGCTGACACCCGCAAGGGACAATAAGAGCCGGTTCGACAATAAATATTAACGCCAGGGCGGTCAGTCTTTGAGTGATTTTTTTCATACGACGATGGAGCAGTGCCTTTGCACTGTGACTGAGGAGTATGGAAAAAAGCGCCAAAGAATGGCCGAGGCGATGGTATTTATAACAGATAGCTCTATATTGCGACATAATATTAATCAAATTAAAATATCCGTTCTACGATAAATGCCAAGTCCAAAGAAGAAAGTTACCTTTTGATTGCATCTTTTTTGCATCTTGCACGCTTTGAATCATTCGTGTACATCAAGTACACTCCTGATTCGGCAGCGCACAATCTGCGAAAAAACATGCAACCCTGACGTTAACATTTATTGTTGAACCGGCTCTAAATATCACACTATGAAACGAACCAAGATTGTCGATATCTTTGACCCTGCGCTGATAGGCAGCGAAGTAAGCGTAAAAGGCTGGGTGCGCACCCGCCGAGGCAACAAATACGTGCAGTTCGTTGCCCTCAACGACGGCTCCACCGTAAAAAACCTGCAAGTGGTGTTCGACATGAACCGATTCACCGATGAACAACTCAAACCGGTGACAACCGGCTCAAGCATACACGTTACCGGGAAACTCGTGGAATCACAGGGCAAAGGACAAACCTGCGAAATCCAGGCCGATACCCTTGAAATATACGGCACTGCCGACCCCAACGAATATCCCCTGCAGAAAAAAGGACATACCCTGGAATTCCTCCGCGAAAAGGCTCACCTGCGTCCGCGCACGAACACCTTCGGCGCCATACTGCGAATACGCTCGGCCCTGGCTTTCGCCATACACAAATTCTTTAACGAAAAAGGATTCTTCTATCTCAACACTCCGCTGATTACAGCCAGCGACTGCGAAGGCGCCGGAGCAATGTTCCAGGTAACCACCCTGCCGCTGAACAACCTGCCGAAAACCGACAACGGACAAATCGACTACAGCAAAGACTTCTTCGGCAAGCCCACCGCCCTGACCGTAAGCGGCCAGCTTGAAGGCGAACTCGGAGCAACCGCCCTCGGAGCCATATACACCTTCGGGCCTACGTTCCGCGCCGAAAACTCCAACACTCCACGCCACCTGTCGGAATTCTGGATGATAGAGCCTGAAATGGCCTTCTACGACATCAGCGACAACATGGACCTGGCCGAGGAATTCATAAAATACTGCGTGAACTATGCCCTCGACAACTGCAAGGACGACATCGACTTCCTGGCCGAACACTTCGACAAGGAGCTGATCGACCGCCTGCGTTTCGTTGTGAACCACGACTTCGTCCGTCTTACCTACACCGAAGGCGTGAAGATTCTGGAAGAATCGGGCCGCAAATTCGAATTCCCCGTTCACTGGGGTACCGACCTGCAGAGCGAGCACGAACGCTATCTGGTGGAGGAACACTTCAAACGTCCGGTAATTCTGACCGATTATCCGAAAGAAATCAAAGCTTTCTATATGAAGCAGAACGAAGACGGAAAAACCGTTCGTGCCATGGATGTTCTCTTCCCGAAAATCGGAGAGATTATCGGAGGCAGCGAACGTGAAGCCGATTTCGACAAACTCAGCAAGCGCATCAACGAACTCGACATTCCGATGAAAGACATGTGGTGGTATCTCGACACCCGCCGTTTCGGCACCGTGCCCCACAGCGGTTTCGGACTCGGATTCGAACGTCTGGTTCTGTTTGTAACCGGCATGACCAACATCCGCGATGTGATTCCATTCCCCCGCACTCCGAACAACGCCGAATTCTGATCACTGCAATAATTATGAAAGCCGCCTGCGAAAAAATGATTCCGCAGGCGGCTTTCATATATAGTCAACATGTTATAGACCAAGTAGTTTTTTGGCCCGGGTTGCCATCTCCGCCGGCACAAGCAAGGGCAAGCCTCCGATGGAATTGAAGCCCACGGGGTAAATCGACGAGAATGTCTCGTTCTGTATCACAGCCGGAATTCCGGCCTGGTCGAGCACACCCTTGGCTATGCGGGCCTCCCAGTCGTGGCTGTAGGTGTTCACAACCACCCACCCGGTATACACGGTGTCCATATTCAGGCAACCATATTAGGCACAGGGCCATATTGATTCTGATACTTGTCGCTGTCCTTTACCGCCCAGTACAGAAGCAGAAACACTCCGATACCGGTCAGGGCAATTAGAAGCCACCACCCGCTGAGGTTTACATCATGAAGCCGGCGTACACAAAGTCCGAGCGTCGGAAGCAGCAGCACAAGCTCCACAAGCGACCTTACGGTGTCGCCCAACTTATGGCCCAGAATAAGCACCAGAAACCACAGTGCGAAATTCACAAGCACCATAAACAAATAAAACCACCAGAACTGAGATCGCGATGCACGGCCGCTGAAGTTGCAATAGTTATACTTGAGCGCACTCTCCACGGCCTCACGGTATGTTAACTGACGTTGAAACATAGCATATACTTTTTATGAATCATTGATTTCACAAATATACAAAAAAAACTTATATCAATCAACCATATTTGGAATATCTCCATAAACGTTCATATCCATATGGCTCGATGAACAGAACCATATCAGCAAGGGCACAAGGCCGATTCCGGTTATGGCGAACGGGAGCCACCAGCCGCTGCGGTTTACATCATGAAGCCGACGCACCGCCATCGACAGCATAGGAACAAAGAGCGTTACCGATACAAACACTCCAATCGCGCAGGCTACCGCCTCGCCAAGCACGCCGCCAAGAAAAACTCCAAGAACAAAGCTGAGCATGCAAAAAAGAAGGAACCACCAGAAATCAGACAGCGAGGCCCGGCCGCCGAAATTAAAATAATTGCATTTCAAAGCCCTGTCGACAGCCTCACTGAACGATAGTTTTCGCTGATACATGTTTTTTTTTATTTTTCGGATTATGAAAAACGGCGCAAATGTACAGCATATTTCTTAACAAACGGGAAAGCCACTGCAAAATGCCGAACATATGCAAAGATAATGCTATTCAAACAAACACTACGGCGATTTTGTTCGGACGCATTGCTCGTCTTTTCCGCTCTTTCCGCTTAGACCCCGTGCGCCTTGTACACCATGGCGCAGATTTGCTTTTTTAACACATTGTCTTTTGCCGCTACGCGTATTTTAGCTAATTTTACGCGCTTAATAAAACCGATCATGAAACTGAACAAAACCTTGCTGCTGCCACTGCTCTGTACCATGAACGCAATGGCTTCCGAACCAGCAGACTACTACTCTTCCTGCGAGAACAAAGGAGGCCGGAACCTTCTTTCGGCCCTTCAGCAGAAAATCGGGCCTCACACAACAGTGAGCTACGATGCGCTGCTCGATTTATATAAAACATCCGATGTTTATCCCGATGGCAAAATCTGGGATATGTACTCTACCAAACACTGGTCCACCGGCTCCAAATGCGGCTCCTACAAACTTGTAGGCGACTGCTACAACCGCGAACACTCCATGCCCAAAAGCTGGTTCAACGATGCCAAACCCATGTATTCCGACGCTTTCCACCTCTACCCCACCGACGGCAAAGTGAACGGACAGCGCTCCAACCACCCCTATGGCGAATGCGCCAACGGAACAAGGCTGCCGTCGAACGGCGGTGTACAGGCCCTTGGCAAACTCGGCAACTGTACCTTCCCGGGCTACAGCGGAACCGTGTTCGAACCCGACGACCAGTACAAAGGCGATTTCGCAAGATCGTATTTCTACATGGCCGCCGCATACAACGACAGAATCGCATCATGGTCGTCGCCCATGCTTGCCGGCAACTCCTACCCCGTGTTCACATCCTGGTCGGTAGACCTGCTGCTGAAATGGCACCGGCAGGATCCGGTAAGCGAAAAGGAACGCGACCGTCAGGAAGCCGTATATGCCCGCCAACGTAACCGAAATCCGTTTATCGACCATCCGGAGATGGTGGAATATATCTGGGGCAACCAGAAAGACGCACTCTGGAGCTACAACATATCATCGGTTCCTGAAATCAACATGCCCGTCGACGGCTCAACAATCGACATGGGCACGACTGCCATTAAATATCCACGCCAGACAAGCGTTACCGTTCGTGCTTCCAACCTTAAAAGCCCGATAAGTGTAAGCTGCTCCGGCGACTTCACATCTTCCGTATCGTCAATACCTGCAAATGCGGCATGCGCCACAGCCGGATACTCTTTCACCGTATCATTCAACGCATCGGCCGCCGGCAGTGCCAGCGGTTATCTCACTCTTAAAAGCGGAGACGCCTTGTCGACAATACAGCTCAAAGCCGAAGCCGTAGACGGACTTCCAGCCGACAAGCCATCGGAAATAAACGACTGCGGCTTCACCGCCACCTGGACAAACATCGGCGATGCCTTCGCCAACGGATGCTACCGCCTGTGGGTACTCTACGCCGGTACGGAAGATGCGGCGGCAGGCTATCCCAAAGACATCGATGCCGCAGCCGAACGTTATGAAGCCGACGACCTTCAGGCATCTACATCTTATACATATTATCTGCAGTCGCAGACAATGCGTTCGCGCACATACGACTTCACTACATCCGACCCGATTCCGTCGGTCGATTTCTATTACGACGGCGACCTTTATCTCAGCGCCATGCCCGGCGAGCCTGGTGAATCCGCCGAGCTTGAAGCTGAAATCGAGAACATTACCGGCGACATAAAACTTACTGTCGCCGCTCCGTTCCAGATTTCCACCGACCACAGCAACTGGAGCACCGAGGCCATAATGCCCGAGGGCGCCGACCGCATCTATGTACGTATCTACGGCGACACTCCGGGTGAATACACAAGCTCGCTTGTAGTACGCGCCGAAAACTACTTCAACGACAACACTGTTATAAGCGGTTCTATCGGTTCTGTAACAAATTTCCACGAAGACTTTGAACCGGAAGGCACCGGCAGCTACAACAAGCACAGCTACCAGGGCTCGGCATGCCTATGGAACTTCAGCGATGCCGGCATGTGGAACGGCGATGCCGCACATGGCGGAGAACGCGCCGTGCGTCTGGGCAAAAATGGATCCGGGATTGTTGAAATGGCCGAAGATGCCAACGGCGGCATCGGAACCGTAAGCCTGTGGGCACGCAGCTTCAAAACAGCGTCCGGCGAAGCCCGTTTCAAGCTGGAATACTCAACCGATGGAGGCCTGACCTGGGAAAGTGCAGGAGAGGCCGGCGCCAAAACCACACAATACGAAGAATTCCACTTTACGGTGAACCAGCCGGGCAAAGTACGGCTGCGGATTAGACAGACATACGGCGATCGCTGGTATCTCGACGACATCACCGCATCGACCTACCGCAGCAACTCAGTCGACGACATCGACGGCTATCACAGCTGGGACGCCTGGAGCTACAACGGAAATCTGACAATACAACTCACCGAAGCCGCCGATGTGCTCGTATACGGCGCCGACGGAATAGTGTATGTGAACACCCCGGCCACAAGCGGAGAACACAGCTACAGCCTTGAATCTGGCCTGTATCTGGTGGCTGTGAACGGACGCGTTCGCCGTGTAGCCGTGCGATAAGCACACCAATTATATCCGATATTTCACCGATTCCAATTTTTAACAAACTTTTTCATAATTATTTGAGAAATATTTGTTAAATTTGCAATCATAAAATTTCTATGCAAATAGTTGTTTTATAGATAATTGTGTATTCAATAAGGGGCAATCGGGATGATTGCTCCTTATTTCGTTCATTTCTCTGCCTGCGCATCCGCATCCGTTCCTGCGGCAGCGGCATGCTGGCTATGTCCGAGGCCGACGCCTGCGGCCGTATGTGCCGGGGGCACATCAGTGACCGTAAGCGATGAGCTGGAATAAATACCCAGGCCGAATTCCTCGGCCGACATGATTATATGTTCGAGCACTCCGCTGAGAATTCCCTCGTATTCATCCCAGTCGGTAGTGGCAGTGAAAGCCCATATATTCAGAGGCACACCACTGTCGTTCGGCTCCTGCAGCCGCACCATTATACGCTCGTTCTTTGAAATCTTCGGATGACCGGCCAGATAGAGGCATATATATGCGCGGAAAAGTCCGAGATTTGTAAGCGTGCTTCCGCTTACTCCGCGTATTCCCGGCTGGCTCATTGTGCGGTCAGGAGCCTTGGCCGAGTCGGCAATGAAAGAGGCCAGCTCGGGATGCAAGGCGCCCACTCGAGCCACACGCTCGGGATCACACGGCACAACAGTGGTAAGATCCACGATAAGCGACTCGTAGATACGGCGCACTCCACTCTCCCACATGCCGCGATAATTCTGTATCGAGGTAGAAACCAACGTATAAGGCGGAACCATAACGAGAGTTTTGTCGAAATTACGTATCTTTACAGTCGAAAGCGTCACATCCTCCACAATGCCGTTGGCCTGTGTGCCCTGAATAACAACCCAGTCGCCAACCCGCAGCATATCGTTTTCCGACATCTGAATTCCTGCCACAAAACCCATTATGGTGTCTTTGAATATCAGCGACAACACTGCGGCAAAAGCTCCAAGTCCGGTGAGCAGTGCGACAGGCGATTTATCAATCAGCACCGACACCGCTATAATCACTATCACTATCCACACAATTCCGATAGCAATGTTCAATATGCCCTTGAGCGGCAGATTCCGGGAATTCTCCCGGGCGTTGATTCTATAGAATATAAAATGGAAAACCGCCACTATGCCTATGGCAACACACACAAGTGTGTATACAACCGCTACTTTACCTATGATATCCAGTGTCTTGCTGCCATCGACAAAAGCAAACGGCAACATAGCCAGAAAAACAAGCGGCGGAATCACATGACTGCACTTCACCAGTGTACGCTGCTGAAGAAGTTCCCGTCCGATACTTCCGTCGTGTATGGCCACCGCCTTCTGGGTGATAAAAAGAATCACCTTCTTGACAAGAGTGCCCACCAGCAGCGAGGCAGCAATTATTATAGCCACATAAATGATTTCTTCAGCCGTCTGCTCATGTTGCAGGCCAAGATGGTCGAGCAGATGGTCGATATGCTTCAGCAGCCAATGTGCGATTGTGTGCGCAGGAATCAGATCGACATACATAATATTCAGAGTGTAAAGCAGTTAAAATCCGTAAAACGAAATCATTGAATCAGTTTCATATCTGCCGCAATGTCGGCAGACATACAATCACAACAAGCAAGACAAGCTTTGGGTTGGGCACAAAAAAAATTACTCGTCATCACGACGGGTAATCTCTTAAACCTTAAATCTAATACCATGAAAAACACGTTGCAAAGTTAGCTGTTTTTTATGTTATAAAACATGTTTTTCCGCTAAAAAATGTTTTCGTTTACATTTTTTAACTCAAAATCCAATACATGCCGGTAAATTTGCAGGAACGGGAAAAATTCATTACATTTGCAATTGCTCTCAAAAGCGCAAACATTAAACAGCGTATTTTTGTTAATAAATAAAGATATTTCACATGTCAACCAAAAGCATTCAGACCGGCCTGCAGCAGGCGTTGCCCAAAGTAGAAGGCATGCGCGTGGCAGTAGTGTCCACCCTCTGGAACTCTGAAGTAACCGACCGGCTTCGCCAGGGCGCACTTGATGTATTCAACACCGAAGGCTTCAAATCCGAACAGGTGAAGACATTTCAGGTGCCCGGTGCCGTTGAGCTTACTTTCGCAGCCTCCCAGCTCATAGAATCGGAGGCTTTCGATGCCGTGATTGTACTCGGTTGCGTAATACGCGGAGGCACTCCGCACTTCGACTATGTGTGTCAGAGTGTCACCCAGGGTATTACGGCACTGAACGCCGACTGCGACACCCCGGTGATATTCGGAGTACTTACCGTCGACACCCTTGACGACGCACTCGACCGCGCCGGTGGCCCGCTCGGCAACAAAGGGGCCGAAGCCGCCGAAGCCGCCATACGGATGGTAGACTTCCGCATGAAAGTCGCCGACCTGTAAAAGAACCTGTCGCCTGCAATCCGGTCTGCTGCATACTGAGAAACAGTTCCAAACTTAAACTTAAAATATTATGGCAGACAAACACAAATCAAATATCTGGGCATGGCTCATAACCGGTCTGATAGTAGCAGCCCTTGCAATAGGCGTGCTGTTTTACATCGGATGGTTCGACACCAACACCCATGTGGATTCGCAAAACGGCGACAATGTAACCGAACAATACACCAACACCGATGCATCGCCCGATGCCCCCGGTGAAGCAGAGTGGCAGAACGCCGACGGTCAGACTCTTCAGGAGGCTATCGCCGACCCGACCGCTCCGACAGCCACTCCCCCTAACCCCTAAGAACTCCTATAAATGAGATTCATCCGCCTTATACCATTGCTGATACTCGCCCTGCTGGCCACCTCCTGTAACGAAGATTCCGCCGACCCGATCACACGAGCCGAAAACGCAGTGTCCGACAAAGACTATGATCTTGCCCAGACAATCGCCGACTCTATAATCGGCGGCAAAAACTTCACATCTCTCGGCACAACCCAGCTTTGCCGCACTGCCCTCGTATACGCACGGCTGAGCGAACACAGAGAACAGGACGCCAACATGGGGGCGGCAGCCCTGTGTATGCGGCGGGCCTCGGAACTCAACATCGATTCGGTGGAAATATTCGTGCAACAGCTCGAAATGCCCGACCAGGCCATAATCGATATGCCGCGCAAACTCGGCAACGTGACCCAATACGAACTAATTCCCGACGAACAAACCGACTCTACCGTTTATGGCGAATGACTGGAAAGCAGCCCTCGGGGCTCTGGCACAATCCATGCCGGCTGCAGATGAGCCGGCTGCAGATACCCCACCACACGACGAACCGGCGGCATCGTTCAACCCGCGCAAACTGCGCATCGACTTCGAGCGCAAGGGCCGTGCCGGAAAATGCGCCACAATAATCAGCGGATTCGACGGACTGTCTGACAGCGAAATTGCCGAAATAGCATCACGGCTCAAACGCAGTCTTGCCACCGGCGGAAGTTCGCGCGGAGGTGAAATTCTGATACAAGGCGACCGGCGCGACGATGTTGCCCGTTTTTTTGGACTAAAATAATCATATTCAAACATAACCATCAGGAATGCCCGGCAAGGGCCCGACTGAACAACAAACTTACAACATGGAAAAAATAGAACCCGGCAAGTACGTAGAACTCACCTACGACCTTTACACCATAGGCGCTGACGGCAAGGAACAACTTGTGCATCAGAGCGACTCCGAAGACCCCGAACGCTTTGTATTCGGTGTGACCCCAGGTCTGGTTCCCGCACTCGAAAAAGAACTCCCGGGCAAAACCATCGGCGACGAATACGATGTGGTAGCCACCAAGGCATTCGGCGATTTCGACCCCGAAGCCGTTGTGGAACTTGAAAAAGAAGTTTTCGAAGTCGATGGAAAATTCGATAGCGAAATGATAAAAGTAGGCGGATACGTGCCAATGATGACAGCCGACGGATACCGTATCAACGGCAAAGTGGTTGAAGTTACCGACACGCACGTGAAAATGGACTTCAATCACCCGCTCGCCGGCCAGGATGTACGCTTCAAAGGCAAAGTACTCACCGTCCGCGATGCCACTGCCGAAGAAATCCAGCCCCAGAGCTGCGGATGCGGCTGCCACGGAGACTGCGAAAGCGGCGATTGCGGATGCGACGGCGGATGCAAATAAATACTCTCAAATAGCGGCAGTGTCCGTTTCCGGTGTTCCGGAACGGACACTGCCTGAAAAAAAACCGAAAACTATGAAATCTCTCCTCTTTCTGGCTGCAGCCGCAGCCATCGCCACAGCCATATCGGGCTGCGGCAACCAGAACACACAGCAAGAAACCGTAGAACAGGACGAACAGGTAATGCAGAAACTCGGCGACGAAGGCCCTGCCGCCATAGCCGAACCGGCCTCCGAAGGCGTAACAGCCGCCGGAGACACTGTAGTTACAATAGTCGATGATGTGAACATCAGATAAGCCGGCCATGAATCTCGACGACACTACACGCCAGCGGATACGATACTGGCTACATGCGGTGGTGTTGCTCCTGTCGCTGGCTCTCATTTTATTCATCAGCTACGATACATTCACCCACCGCCCGTTTCTGAACAATCACGTTTACATGACATTCCAGTTCTGGGTATGCGTGATTTTCATCCTCGATTTCTTCATTCAGCTGTATATAGCCGAAAACAGGTGGAAATTCTTCAGGCACTATTTCCTGTTTCTGCTCATATCAATACCCTATCTGAACATAATCACACAGATAGGTGTAGTGCTGACTAACCAGCAACTCTATCTGGTGCGTTTCATACCCCTGATCAGGGCTGCGGCAGCGCTCACCATTGTAATCAGCTACGTGTCGAAAAACAAAATCGTAGGACTCTTTGCCACATATATGGGCATAATGGTGCTTGTGGTGTATTTCGCATCGCTGATTTTCCTGCAAAGAGAACAGGGTGTCAACCCCGACATCACCGGATACTGGACTTCGCTGTGGTGGTGCTGCCTGGAGACTACCACCATCGGGGCGCCCATAAACCCGGTTACTCCCACCGGGAAAGTACTGGCTTTTGTACTGTCGGGCATGGGCATGATAATGTTCCCGCTCTTTACGGTATATCTCACCGACATGGTGCGTAAATACATGAAAGCCAAACCCAAAGCACCTGCAACAGAAAAAAGGTAAGAAAAATTTCAAAAAAAACACATGCGCCGTGAACCAATTGGTCTGCGGCGCGTTTTATAAGTACATAGCAAAATTACTTTTTCCATTGCAAGAAATGTGATAATGATTGGTTTATTATCAA
>JAIDBM010000134.1 GCA_029056365.1 Muribaculaceae bacterium
CAACACGATATCGGCCCCCGGACACACAGTAGAACTGTACACAGCACAAGGACTACGCGCAGCCGTCGGATACGAATCAATCGATACCGCCAGGCTGCAGCCGGGAATATACATAGTCAGCGCCACAAACGGCAACCTTTGCCGCGCCACGGCCAAAGTGGTCATAAAATAGTCCGGAACATGAAAATCGACCGATACGCAGGCTTTCAGCTACAAAATATCAGCCACTTGCATTGATTATCGGAAAATTTCACTAACTTTGCCGATTATGGACAGCACCCGCAACTTCGACACCAATGCAGAAAACAAATTGATCGATGCCGCCTTTCAGGACGTGCTCGACGGCTATCTGCGTTCAAACCACCGTAAAAAAACCGATATAATCGAACGCGCCTTTCAGTTTGCCAGAGAAGCACACAAAGGCGTGCGGAGGCGTTCCGGCGAGCCGTATATCCTGCACCCCATAGCTGTAGCGAAAATAGCTTCACAGGAAATAGGACTCGGCTCGACTTCGATCTGTGCCGCTTTGCTGCACGATGTTGTGGAAGACACCGACTACACCGTCGAAGACATCGAACGTCACTTCGGCCCCAAAATAGCCCAGCTGGTCGAAGGCCTTACCAAAATCTCAGGCGGAATTTTCGGCGACAGGGCATCGGCTCAGGCCGAAAATTTCCGCAAACTCCTCCTTACCATGAGCGAGGACATACGTGTGGTGCTGCTGAAAATGGCCGACCGGCTCCACAACATGCGCACACTCGGCTCCATGGCTCCGAACAAGCAATACAAGATTGCCGGAGAAACCCTGTATATTTACGCGCCGCTGGCCCACAGGCTCGGACTGTTCAAAATCAAAACCGAACTCGAAGACCTCAGTTTCAAATACGAACATCCGGCGGCTTACGAACGAATCTCGGAACAAATCAGGCAAAGCCAGGCCCGACGCACCGAAGTGTATTCCGATTTCTCATTGCCTATAAAAGAAAAACTCGACCAGCTCGGTCTGAAATACGAAGCCAAGGCCAGGCTGAAATCGGTATACTCAATCTGGAAAAAAATGGAAACAAAGCATGTGCCCTTCGAAGAGGTATACGACCTCTATGCCATGCGGATTGTTTTCGACTGCGACGACCCGTCGAAGGAAAAAGCCTTGTGCTGGAACATATATTCAGCCATAACCGACCTTTACCGTCTGCACCCCGACCGCACCCGCGACTGGATTTCCGCACCAAAGGCCAACGGATACCAGGCGCTGCACCTCACCGTGATGGGGCCCGACGGGAACTGGATTGAAGTACAGATCCGCTCGCGCCGTATGGACGAAATAGCCGAAAAAGGATTTGCGGCGCACTGGAAGTACAAAATCGGAGAAAGCGATGAAGAATCGGAACTCAACGCATGGCTGCGTACCATCAAAGATATTCTCGACAATCCGGAACCCAGCGCCATAGATTTTCTCGACACCCTGAAACTGAACCTGTTTGCATCGGAAATAGTAGTTTTCACGCCAAAAGGCGAACTAATCACACTTCCTGCCGGCGCATCGGTGCTCGATGTGGCATTCGAACTGCACAGCGAGCTCGGCCTGCACTGCATAGCCGGCAAAGTGAACCACAAACTTGTGCCGCTGAGCCATAAACTCAGCAGCGGCGACCAGGTGGAAGTACTCGACTCCAAATCGCAGGTGCCGCAACCCGAATGGGAGAACTTTGTCGTTACCGCAAAAGCGCGTACACGCCTCAGAGCCGGCCTGCGGAAAATGAGGCAGCCTCTGATTTCAAAAGGCAAAGAAATTCTCGCTGCCTGGCTCGAAGATAAAAATCTGCCCGACACAAACGCTGTCATAACCAAACTTCAGGGAACATTCCATGTAGGGAACCGCGATGACCTGTGCTATCAGCTCGGAGCAGAGGAAATAGTGCTGGGCGACTTTCTTGTGGGCACACTCCGTAAAGCCGTGGCGGCAGAGAACGAGCACCGCAGCAGCGGACTGCTGTCGCGCATACTTAGCCTCGGACGCTTCGCAACCGGCAAACCAGTCAAGAACAAAAGCCAGGACGCATCTGTGGAAAAGAACGTCACTATCACTAAAGAGGTGTATGAACTGCGCACAGACCCCGACACCGGCAAACCCAACTACCGCATCGACAATTGTTGCAATCCGCTTCCGGGCGATGATGTAATGGGCTTTATCGACGACAGCGGCAACGTTATCGTACACGCACTCACCTGCCCCAGGGCACAAGTGCTGAAAGCCGGATACGGACCACGCATAGTGGCTGTCCGCTGGGGAAACAGCGGCGAGCTTTTCACCGCCAGGGTACACATCGAAGGAGTTGATCGCTTTGGCATGCTTCAGGAACTGATTGCCCTGATTTCAAACCATATGGGAATTGAAATCCGAAAACTGAACATCGAAGCCGACAACGAGGTGTTCGGCTGCGACCTGTGGGTACGCGTTACCGATGCATCCGTAGTCGACAGCCTGGTTACAAAAATCGCCACAATAAAAGGTATCACAAACGCAGCACGTATAAAATAAAAATCCAGAATGCAAAAAACCAGACTCCTCACCGGAATACTGATGACTCTGGCCGCTGCCATAGTCATTGTATACTTCTATCCTCATACCGAGGCCGACAGTTTCAACTATGAACAAGGCAGACCCTGGAACTATGCCAAACTTATAGCGCCGTTCGACATCGAGATTTATCCCGACTCTCTCACATCGCAGCGCCTGCGCGACTCGCTCGACGCACACTACGAACCGGTATTCGATTTCGACAAATCGGCAGCCGACTCAATAATAGCCGCCCTGCCCGACGGGCCGGCCAGGACACGCGACCTCATTTCAGCCAAACTCCGCTCGTTCTACCGGCGCGGCGTGGTCGACAACAACATACGGCAGGAAATAACATCGGGCAAGCTCAAAAGCATAAGAGTGCCCGACGACAAAGAGCACAACGTGCTCAACACCATGAACACCGAAGCACTGCTGTCGCCTCTGGAAATATACCGCGACCTCGATGCCTCGATTACCGACAGCGCCGGACGCCACTTTCTGTCGGTGGCAAGGCTCGAGACACTGCTCACGCCGAACATAACTCTTAATCCGGAAGAAAACAAAAAAGTATACAATTCATTCCTTGCCCAGCTCGAAGGCGCCAGAGGCGTCATACAACAAGGCCAGACCATTATCGACAAAGGAATGATCATAACCCCTCAGGACTACGTAAACCTGCAGACATACGAGCACAAACTCGCCACATTCCATACCAAACAGACCCGACACGAATACCTTGTATGGACCGGACAGTTCCTCTATGTGGTCACCCTGCTTACCGCACTGTTGCTGTATATCTACAACTACTGCCCGGAAATGATGCGGACCCGGCGCAGCATCATCTTTCTGCTTTCGTGCATAACCGTCAGCTTCCTGCTGTGTGTCGGACTCGACAAAGCCCTCACCGACGGCATATATCTGGTGCCGCTGACAATAGTGCCGATTCTGATTCTGGTGTTTTTCAACGCACGCACAGCCATATATGTGTCGCTTGTCCTCACTCTTATAGCTGCCGGAATCACCTCCTACACCCTTGAGTTCATTTTCCTGCAGTTCTGCGCCACCATCGGGGCCGTGAACTCGTTGCGCGAACTACGAAACAGGGCACAGCTGCTGCGCACCTCGCTTGTAGTGGCAGGCTGCTACCTTGTGTCGTATACAGCCCTCGAACTGCTCATGAACGGAAGCTTCAGCGGCTTCTCCTGGCGCACAGTGGCTTTTCTGGCCATAAACTCGGCCCTCACTTCTGTAACATATGTGATGATGTTTCTGGTAGAACGGATATTCGGATTTGTGTCGGTTGTCACTCTCGTGGAACTCGCCGACATCAACAACCCTCTGCTCAAGAAACTCAGCGATGACTGTCCGGGAACATTCAACCACTCCATGGCCGTAAGCAATCTGGCGTCGGACGCGGCCCAATATATCGGAGCCAACGTTCAACTGGTGAGAGCCGGCGCTCTTTACCACGATATTGGCAAAATGAAAAATCCGGCATTCTTCACCGAAAACCAGCACGGTGTGAATCCGCACGACACCCTTTCGCCGGAACAAAGCGCCAGAATAATAATCGCCCATGTTACCGACGGGGTGAAACTCGCCGACAAAAACGGGCTGCCCGATGTTATAAAGAACTTCATACGCGAACACCACGGACGCGGACTGGCCAAATATTTCTACTTCACAGAATGCAACCGCCATCCGGAAACCAAGACCGATCCGGCCCCATACACCTATCCGGGACCCGACCCGCAGTCGAAAGAAACATCCGTGCTGATGATGGCCGATGCTGTGGAAGCCGCAAGCCGGTCGCTGAAAGAACATACTCCCGAAGCCATACGCGACCTGGTAAACCGCATTATCGACGGTCAGATTGCCGATGGACTGCACAACCAGTCGACTCTCGAATTCAAGGACATCGCCCCCATCAAACAGGCTTTCATCAAACGCCTCGGCACAATATACCATTCGCGAATATCCTATCCGGCGGCTCCTGGCTCTAACACACAGGAAAAAACATCGGCGCCTTCCACAGAACAGACTGCACCCAAAATACAATAAAACAAAGTTGCCCGACGTTATTTTTCCGATGAAGTCACGTCTTGTCCGTTCAATTGCACTGCTCTGCTGCACTCTTATATGTGCGGTGGCGCTTACATCGTGCCTCGGCAAAAAGAACACCGCCGCACGACGCAACTACACGGCTTTCATAACCAGATACAACATCTACTACAACGGCGATGAGCACTATAAGGAAACCCTCGCCGAAATGAACGAAAAATACGAAGACGACTTCTCGAGGCTGGTTCTGATGAATCCGGTCGAAGCAAAAAACGACCCTTCGGCCCCCCAGCCTTCTGGCAACTTCAACCGCTCGATTGAAAAAGCGCAAAAAGCAATCCAGATCAGAAGCATAAAGCAAAAACCGCCTAAAAAATCAGGCAAAAGCGGAGACCCTGAATACAAAGCATGGATGAAGCGCGATGAATACAACCCGTTTCTGCACAACGCCTGGATGATGATGGGCCGCTCGCAGTACTACAACGGCGACTTCCTCGGCGCGGCCTCGACATTCTTCTATATTTCGCGCCATTTCAGCTGGTTGCCCCGCACCGTTACAGAAGCACGACTCTGGCAGGCGCAAAGCTACATATCGATGGGCTGGCTTTTCGAGGCCGAAATGATTCTGACTAAAATCAAGACCTCGGAACTGGAAAACAAAAATCTTCTCAGTCTGTACAATTCGGCCTGGGCCGATTTCAATATCAAACACGATGAATACGACAAGGCTATTCCATATCTAATCCAGGCAATACGCCTTGCCGGAGGCCCGCGAAAAACCAGACTGACATTCCTGCTCGGACAGCTCTATGCCCGCACCGGGCAAAACAGCCTCGCATATTCATGCTTCAAGAAAGCCGGAAGTGCCTCCTCGGCGCCATACCGTACCAAATTCAATGCACGCATAAAACAAAGCGAGGTGTTCGATGGCGCCGACATCACACCCGAAGTAAAGGCCCTGCGCCGCATGACCCGCTACGACCGCAACGCCGAATATCTCGACCAGATATACTATGCCATCGGCAACCTGTATCTGTCGCGCCGCGATACTGCCCAGGCTATCGCCAACTATGAACTCGCGGTAGAGAAATCGAAGCGTAACGGAATCGACAAAGCTATTTGCCAGCTTTCGCTCGGTGCATTGTATTTCGACCTGCACAAATACGAAAAAGCCCAGCCCTGTTATTCGGAGGCCGTGCCGCTGCTGCCCGAATCGTACCCCGACCTGAAAAAGCTCAAACTCCGTTCCGATGTGCTCGACGAACTGGCCGTATACGCCCAGAACGTTACCCTGCAGGACTCACTGCTCCGACTGAGCAAACTCCCGGAAGATGAGCAGCTGAAGGTTGTGAACAAAATCATCGACGAGCTGAAAAAGAAAGAAAAGGAACAGGCCGAAGCTGCCGCCCGCGAGGAATATCTGGCAAACCGCGACGCAAACAGCAATCAGCTTGTTGACAAAAACGCGCCCAACCAGTTCAACATAAATTCCGACAACTCCTGGTACTTCTACAACCAGTCGGCAAAAAATGCCGGTAAAAGCGATTTCCAGCGTAAATGGGGAGCCAGAAAACTCGAAGACGACTGGCGACGCAGAAACAAAGCAACATTCAACAACTCCGACTGGGAACAGAATTCCGAGGAAGCCGACGGCTCCGACTCATCCGATGAAAACGAAAGCCAGGATGAAAACGAAAAAACCGAAGAAGAAAACGAACATGCCAACGACCCCCACTATCCCGAATACTATCTGAACCAGATTCCGAAGACCGATGCCGAACGGCAGACCTGTCATGAGATTATACAGGAGGGCCTTTACAACATGGGCGTGATACTCAAAGACAAACTCGACGACTTCGCCGCTGCAAGGGCCGAATTCGACCGGCTGCTCAACGACTACCCCGACAACGTATACCGCCTCGACACCTACTACAACCTCTATCTCATGGCGATGCGGCAGGGCAACGCAGCCGATGCCGAACACTGGCGGCTGATGATTATCGACAATTTCCCCGATTCGCCGTATGGCAATGCCATGCGCGACCCTCAGTATATCGAACGGCTCAAAGCCATGGATGCAGAACAGGAAAAACTCTATGCCCAGGCTCTGGACGACTATTTCAGCAACCATAACTCCAAGGTTCATCAAGCATATGAATACATGGAGAAAAACTATCCGCTGAGCAAGCTGATGCCAAAGTTCATGTTCATAAACGCTCTGGCTTATGTAACGGAACACAAGCCTCAGGAATTCAACGCAACCATAAAAGCCATGCTCGACCGCTATCCCGACACCGACCTGGCTCCGCTGGGTTCGGCTTGGCTCAAAGGCATGGCACAGGGACGGGAACTCCAGTCGACCGACAGCAACCTGCGCGGCCTGATATGGGACACAAGGCTTGGCGGCGACTCAACCTCTGTGGCGTCCGACGCTCCGCTCGAATTCGACCTGAGCCCCGACAAAAGCCAGTTGCTGGTTATGCTTTTCCCCACCGACCAGGTGCCGGCCAATCAGCTCCTTTACGAGATTGCCCGATTCAATTTCCGAAGTTTCGCGGTTAAGGATTTCGACATCGAAACCATGAACTTCGGACGACTCGGAATGGTTGTAATCAGAGGCTTCGACAATATGGACCAGCTCAATCACTACCGTCGCCTGATGGGCGAGTCGCCCGAATTCAAACTCATGCCGGGTGTGCGTCCGGTAGTAATCAGCGATGAGAACTTCCGGAAACTGCTCGAAGGCGGTCATTCGTTCGAGGAGTATTTCCGCTATCTCGATGAGCAGAACTATGTCGACGCTCAGGCAAAACTGCTGCCTGCCACCGAGATTGAAACCCTGTCGGAGCGGGAGGATGCCGACCGGGAAGAAAACGCACTGGAGAACATGCCTGACAGTGAATCACACTCCGACGAATCAGCCGCCCAGACTCAGGAAAACGAGTCCGCTCCCGACACAGAACAGGACCTGCCGGACGATGGCCCTGACACGACAAAAGACACCACCGTTCCTGACACCACCGTTCCTGAAATACCGACAGACAAAACGCCCGACAACAAACATACCACACGTCCGCAATACGCACCCGGCTCGGAAGGCGATGACGATGACGACGACATAATATTCTAAGAAAAATAACTATGAGTGAAAACTATAATATCCTATGGGCCGACGATGAGATTGACCTTCTGAAGCCTCATCTGATGTTTCTGCGTAATCGCGGTTATTCAGTCACCACCACCAACAACGGTCGTGATGCCCTCGAACTTGTGGAATCTCAGCCGTTCGACCTCATAGTGCTCGATGAAAACATGCCGGGCCTGACAGGACTGGAAACATTGTCGCTTATAAAACAGAAATTTCCGCTTCTGCCGGTAATAATGATAACAAAGAGCGAGGAAGAAAACATAATGGACCAGGCTGTGGGAAACAAAATCGCCGACTATCTTATAAAGCCGGTAAACCCCAACCAGATTCTGATTGCCATAAAAAAAATTCTTCACTCCGACCGGCTGGTTTCCGAACAGACCACCCGCGACTATCGCGAGGAATTCAGCTCCATTTCACAAAGCATAAATTCGGCCGACACCATCGAACAATGGTACGACCTGTACAGCCGTCTGGTTCACCGCGAACTGGAACTCGCCGCCACCGAAACGAATATGGACCAGCTTCTGGAAATGCAGAAGACCGAAGCCAACAGCGAATTCGCCAAATGGGTGAAGCGAAACTACGAAAGCTGGGTACGCAGCGACAGCCATCCGCTTATGTCGCCGCATATCTTTCCTAAAAAAGTATTTCCGCTTCTCGACAACGGAGAAAAACTGTTCTTCATTCTCATCGACAACTTCCGTCTCGACCAGTGGCGCAGCGTAAAACCTCTCCTTACCGAAATTTTCAACATCGAGGAAGAATTGTACACCTCAATCCTTCCGACTGCCACCCAGTATGCGCGGAACGCAATCTTCTCAGGCCTCATGCCTCTCGACATTGAAAAACTTTTTCCCGACCTGTGGGTCGACGAGGAATCGGAAGAAGGCAAAAACCTCAATGAGTCGCCTCTGATCGACACCATGTTCAAACGCTACAGACGGAACTGCCGTTTCTCATACAACAAAATCAACGACTCGCAGGGTGCCGAAAGAATTCTGCGCGAATTCAGCAAACTCGAGAGCAACGACCTCAACGTCCTGGTCGTTAACTTCATCGACATGCTGTCGCATGCCCGTACCGAATCGAAAATGATACGCGAACTGGCTTCGACCAACGCAGCCTACAGGTCGCTCACCGA
Organism: Muribaculaceae bacterium; assembly: GCA_029056365.1. GTDB lineage: Bacteria > Bacteroidota > Bacteroidia > Bacteroidales > Muribaculaceae > CAG-873. The sequence goes on from JAIDBM010000134.1 coordinate 8,917, forward strand.
GTCGTGGTTCCGCCACAGTCCGCTCATGGAACTGTTCCGTCGCATAGCCGAAAAAGGATTCCGGATAATTCTAACCACCGACCACGGCACAATACGCGTTGAAAATCCGATAAAAGTGGTCGGCGACAAAAACACAAACACAAACCTGAGGTATAAACTCGGCAAAAATCTGAACTATAATCAGCGTCAGGTTTATGAAATAAAACGTCCGGAACTCTACGGCCTGCCATCACCGAATGTATCCACCGCATACATCTTCGCTACAAACCGCGATTTCCTGGCATATCCAAACAACTACAACTACTACGTGCAATATTATACCGGCACATTCCAGCACGGAGGCATCTCAATGGAAGAAATGCTGGTTCCTCTCATAACTTTGTCTAAAAAATAATGAAGAAAACAATAGCCATAACCGACATTGCGGCTCTACCCGCCGCAGCAGAAGAATTCGCAGCCCTGATGGGCGACTTCACCGTATTCGCATTCTACGGCGACATGGGAGCCGGAAAAACTACTTTTATCCGTACTCTTGCCGAAACTCTCGGTGTTGATGCGGAAGAGGCAAACTCACCGTCGTTCTCGCTGATAAATGAGTACCGCTCCGAAACAAGCGCGGAACTCATATACCATTTCGATCTGTACCGCCTTGAGAATCTTGAAGATACACTTGAAATAGGGGTGGAAGACTATTTCGATTCCGGCGCGATATGCCTTATTGAATGGCCCGGACTCGTAGCCGATATTCTGCCCAACGATACCGTTACGGTAAATATATCGGAAAACGCCGATGGTTCGCGCGTGCTTGAAATCGACATTCCCGAACTATGACGGCTACTGTGGAATGGGTCGACGAGGCCCCGAGTACAAACGCCCTCATAACTCCCGACACTCCTCACGGACACTGCGTGGCGGCAGTCTGCCAGACTGCCGGACGCGGTCAGCGGGGAAACAGCTGGGAAGCGGAACCGGGCAAGAATCTCACCTTCTCGATATGCCTGCGGCCCGACCGACTGCCGGCGCAGCGTCAGTTCGAAATATCGGCTTCTGTCGCAGTAGCGGTGTGCGATTTTCTGCGCACTCTGGTCGACACTCCCGCATGGCTCACGCTCAAGTGGCCCAATGACATTTACTTCGGCGACCGCAAGCTCGGAGGCATACTTATAGAAAATTCGATACAGAACGGACTGATTGAGCGCTCAACCATAGGTATAGGAATAAATGTGAATCAGATCCGCTTTGTGAGCGATGCGCCTAATCCGATATCGCTCATACACATAACCGGACTTGAAATGCAGCTCCGGCCATTGTTACAGCATCTGGCCGATGCCATCGTGCAGGCCGGTCCATGCGATATGGATTGCTATCGCAACCATCTATGGCGCAACGAAGGAGTACACAATTTCCGCGACACAGCCACAGGAACGGTACTTTCCGCTTCGGTGGCCGCTATCGAAAGCGATGGCCGGATATTGCTTTCCGGCTCCGATGGCTCGCTGCACGGATATTACTTCAAGGAAGTTGAATGGATTCTTTGATTACGTCCAGACTCTCAAAATCGGCCCTCATAGCTGCAACGCTACATTATCGATACAGAATTCACTGCCTACCGTTCCGGTATACGGAGCTCCGCTACCGCTGCTGAACAGAATTATCATATGTGTGGGAACAGCATCCGATGAGTCCCAGCCTACTTCATGCACCGGCATAAGGCGCCCCTTGCGGTTACGGGCATAATAGCTTCGTTCAACCGGAATCAACGGATATACCGCAGCCGCATCGCCATAATGTACCGCCACCTTATGACCGTTAATCCACGACTCGGTTGACTTGCCGATCAGCTCCCGGCCTGTTCCAACCCGCTTTGCATATATGTTGCCGTCCTCATCCTCCCATCGCCGCTGCAGAAGAATCAGAGCCTCTGCCTTGTCGGCGCCGGGCAATTCTTTCTTTGCACCGAAACCCGATGAATACAGCCGCGTTGTTCCGGGAATAACAAGTTTATAATCAAACACAAGGGACTGAGGGCGCCGGGTATACGGCACGCCCATCTCCATCTTGCTGTACGGATTCTTGGTACTCTTTACCGGCTCCTGCATTTTACCCAGAAAAATTGTTCCGGCTACAACCACATCCATACTCACAAGCCCGGCAGCCTTGCAATGTTCTATCTCGGTGCACATTCTGGCACACTTTCCATGTCCTTCGCGCTCCTCAGGATAAACAGCGTTGCTTCCCTTGGTCACACCCATTATTCGGGCCATGACATTCGATGTCGCCCAGGGCGAAGCAGTGCTGCCCTGATAAGGAACCGATCCCATTGTGGCGGTCGGCCCTATGGCATAGACCTTCTTGACGTTCCCGCCAAGCACTCTCGACTCCTTGATGTTGCGGGTAATCCAGGAATTGAAATCACCGTATTTAATTTTTTCAAGCGTCTGTGCTCCGCATGCAATCGGAACACACGATAATATGACTGCGGATATGACTGACAACGTGATAGCTTTCATAAGATCTGTTTTAAACAAAGGGTTTAATTTAAAACAAACCTTACTGTATTACAGGTTCACACGTTATCAAATTTTAAGAGCCTAAGCCAGTCCGGCCACAAGCACGAACACAAACATCCATACAGCCGTTATGCCAAGCATAGGATTGAGGGCACGGCCACGCACCGAAGCAACCCGCCATGAAATTACCAGATGTACCGCCAGATACAGCAGCGGCCACCATGGCCGCCACGGCCACATAAGCGCGGTTGCCGCGATTCCGTTCCACAGATAGAGCCACAGCATGAATCTTTCGCCATACAACACCGCCAGGGTACGCTTGCCTACAGCCTCGTCGTCGGCCCGGTCGCGGAGGTTATTTACAACCAATACATTCGCAGCCATCAGTCCTACCGCCAGCGACAGCATGGCCACTTCCGAATCCGGCCTGTGCCCGCTCACAAGCCAGTATGTGAAGTTTACCGGTATGATTCCGAAGAACAGCACCACAGCCACCTCTCCCATTCCGTGATGCGACAGCGGCCACGGACCTGTGCTGTAAGCCAGCACTCCCAGCGCTACAAACACCCCAACAGCCACAAGCCAAAAACCGCCCCATATTATCAGGGCACAACCAAAAAGGCAAGCCAACCCGAGCGTCAGAACGGTGGCCGCGAACATCGACCGCGGCGAAATATCACCCTCTGTGACCCCACGGCGCGGGCCATCACGCCCAACACGGTCGAGACCGCCCTTATAATCGTAATAC
>JAIDBM010000135.1 GCA_029056365.1 Muribaculaceae bacterium
GAACCTTCGGCGTTGGCCATGCATGCCGCTGTGAGCATGATTGCAGAGAGTAATAATTTCTTCATATGATATAGTTAGGTTATGTGCATTCCGCACGTTATATCATATAGACACCCGACCTTTGTTTTTGTGTATAAAAAAAGTGTTTTTTTAAATTGTGCATTTATGAATTAGCGCTGAAGTGGTTGCAGTGCAGCAGGCATTAATAACATGTAATTCCGACGATCTAAACAAACAGTCTAAAAGCCAAAAACCGCCGGATGTGCATCACACCCGGCGGCCTTTATGTAATATGTTTCCGTTTATCAGATTATGAGCATGGCATCGCCGTAGCAGCCGAAGCGGTAACCTTCCTTGATGGCTTCCTGATAAGCTTTCATCACCAGGTTGTAGCCGCCGAATGCCGCAGTCATCATCAGCATGGTGGAGTAGGGCATATGGAAGTTGGTGACCAGCGATGTGCATACGGTGAAGTCGTATGGCGGGAAGATGAACTTGTTGGTCCAGCCTTCATATGTTTTCATGTGTCCGCCCATACTTACAGCCGATGCTATGCCGCGCAGAACCGATGTACCCACGGCGCATACCTGCTTCTCGTTGTCTTTGGCGTGGTTGACGGTTTCGACGAGCTGTTCGGTGATTGTGAGCTGTTCAGAGTCCATGCGGTGTTTTGTGAGGTCCTCGACATCAATTTCGCGGAAATTGCCGAGACCGCTGTGGGCAGTGAGATAAGCCATTTCCACACCTCTGATTTCAAGACGCTTGAGTAGCTCTCGCGAGAAGTGCAGGCCTGCGGCCGGAGCCACTACGGCGCCTTCGTTGCGGGCGAATATGCACTGGTAGTTTTCCACATCCGATTCTTCGGGGGCGCGTTTCACATATTCCGGCAGAGGAGTGTGTCCGAGAGCGAACAGGTCGCGTTTGAACTGTTCGTGGGGTCCGTCGTACAGGAAGCGCAGTGTGCGTCCGCGCGAGGTTGTGTTGTCGATGACTTCAGCTACCATCGACTCATCGTCGCCGAAGTAAAGTTTGTTGCCGATTCTGATTTTTCGAGCGGGTTCAACGAGCACGTCCCAGAGTTTGTTGTCGGCGTTGAGCTCGCGTAGAAGGAAAACTTCGATGCGGGCGCCTGTTTTTTCCTTGTTGCCGTACAGCAGGGCCGGGAAAACCTGGGTGTCGTTGAATACCATTACATCTCCGTCGCCGAAATAGCCGAGCATGTCCTTGAAAATCTTATGCTCTATTTCTCCGGTCTTTCGGTTTATGACCATGAGTTTGCATTCATCGCGGTGTTCAGTCGGATATTGTGCGATAAGTTCGGTGGGAAGGTTGAATTTGAACTGTGATAGCTTCATATGTCGGTTGTTTTTTCTTCGGGGTATTCCACTGGAGAGAGGCGTATGAGTTCGCAGCACTGGTCTACGCTGAGGCACTGGCCTATGTTTACATCGCCGATGCGTGTGCGGCGCAGAGCCGACAGATGGGCGCCTGACCCGAGTGCCTGTCCTAAGTCGCGGGCGAGTGCCCTGATGTAGGTGCCTTTGCTGCATACAATACGCAGAGTGATTGATTCGGGCGAGAATTCAAGCAACTCTATTTCGTCAATGACAAGGGTTTTGGGTTTAAGTTCCACTTCATGGCCTTTTCTTGCCATGTGGTATGCGCGGTGCCCGTCGACCTTGATGGCTGAATAGGCCGGAGGCACCTGCTGTATGGTGCCTGTGAACCGAGGGAGAGTCTGCATTACAAGTTCGCGGGTTATGTGTGCGGTGGGATAAGTGGCATCGATTTCGGTCTCAAGGTCGAACGATGGAGTGGTGGCGCCAAGTGCTACGGTTGCCACATATTCCTTGACTCCGGCCTGAAGTTCTTCTATTCGTTTGGTTGCCCGTCCGGTGCATACTATCATCACTCCGGTGGCCAGAGGGTCGAGGGTTCCGGCATGTCCGACTTTGAATTTTTTTACGTTCAGGCGGCGTGTAATGGCGCCGCGAAGACGTTTTACGGCATCGAACGATGTCCAGCCCAGAGGCTTGTCGACATAAAGTATTTCTCCGTTGATATAGTTCATTGGAAAATCATGCATATTATGCCTACGATAAGGCAGTATACGGCAAACCACACAAGCTTGCCTTTCTTTACTATATTAATCATCCACCGGCATGCCGCGCAGCCCACGACAAAGGCGGCCAGAAAGCCTGCAAGCATCGGCATCCATTCCATGGAGGCATCGGCTGCAGGTGCTTCGAATATCTTTTTCGCATCCAGAAGGGCTTCGCCGAGTATCGGTATGATTACCATAAAGAATGAGAATTTTGCCATTTCGGAGCGTTTGTCGCCTATAAGTATGCCGGTGGCTATTGTCGAGCCTGAGCGGGAAAGTCCGGGAAGAACTGCTATTGCCTGTGCAATGCCTATTACGAAGGCATCGATGTAGGTTATGTCGCGACCCTGGCTGATTGTTCCGTTGTGTTTACACACGGCAGTGCGCGGGTCGGTGCGGTAGAAGTAAGTGAACGACAGCAGTACTGCGGTTACACAGAGGCATATGCCTACAGTAAACAGTCCGTTGCCGAAAAAATGTTCTACTAAATCCTTGAAGCATATGCCGACTATGGCGACAGGAATGCAGCTTATGAGTATTTTGATTACATAGTTGAATTCCGGACCTTTTCTGAATGTGAAAAAAGCTTTGCACAGGGGCATGAATTCCTTCCACAGCACCACTATTGTGCTTAGAACGGTGGCCACATGCAGCAGTATCGAGAACTGAAGGGCTTCATCGCCGGGAAGGTCCATGCCGAGAATCTGACGGCATATTTCAAGATGTCCCGACGAGCTTATCGGCAGATATTCCGACAGGCCTTGTATTATGCCCATTATCAGGGCGTTGATAGTATCCATGTTATTTGTCGCTGTTATGGAATCTGGGTCGAATGATTATGGCTGCGGCCATGGCCAGGAAGCCGAGAAATGCAATTGTCGGGCCGATTATAATCCGGCGTGTTGAGAAGATGTCGGGGTTGAATTCCTCGCTTGTGGTCGAGCCTCCGAGCATAAGCAGGAAGCCGAGAACAATCATGGCGCCGGAGACCGCCATCATAATGAAGTTGTTTCGCGCAAGAGGTTTCTGCTCCGGAGTCTCGCGCAGTATGTTGTTTTTGTTGTCCATAATCTTATTTCATAAACATTTCATCGTAGCTTGTACGCAGATAGCGGTTTGTGGCGAGGGCCGAGGCTGTGGTGCATATGATTATTCCCGTGATGATTATTCCGGCACATACCGTAAGCAGTTCGGGCCACCGGAGCGACTGTTCGAACAACGGGTCGAGAGAGGCCAGCCATAGTCGTGATGCTGCCAGTATGGCCACCGCGGCCAGTCCGGACACAATCCCGCTTGCCAGTCCGGCCATGAGGAACGGGCGTCTGATAAATCCGGGAGTGGCGCCTACAAGCCGCATGGTGTGTATGATAAAGCGTCGTGAGTACACGGCAAGATATACGGTGTTGTTGATGAGCACGAATGAAATCAGCAATAAGGCGCCGGCCACTGACAGTAGAATCCATGTGATGCGGCTCACAAAGAAGTTTACGTTGTCGATTGTCGATGGCGCAGTGATTATTTCCTCGATTACCGGGTCGGTTCCAAGTTGTTTTCTAATTGCTTCGATTGAATCGGCCGATGCATAGTCGGGATTTACCTTGACATCGAATTCGGGATTGTAGGGGTTGATGTCGAGCATTTCGGAGGCGTTCTCGCCGAGATATCCTGATTCTTCCTGAAGAATCTGTTCAGGCGAAGCATAGACGGCCGAGGCGGTGAATGGCATTTTCGGCAGTTGTTGTTTCAGCCGGTTGATGTCGGCATCGGTGGCATCGCGCTGTACTTTTATGATGAAGCCCATGTTGCTGCGTATCTGTTCAGCGCCTGAACGGGCCAGCAGCCCGGCCATGGCTATGATGCCCAGAATCATCAGCACCAGAGTCACACTTATGACAGTGGTGATTCTGGAGCCGAAGGCCGATAGCCGGGTGGATTTTTTCTTAGTCATTTCGCTATTGGATTTGCCGATTCGTTCAGAAAAGGCCGTAATATGCTAAATTGGCGCAAAGTTACGTTTTTTTTCGCATTCAGACAAATTTATGCAGTGCTTTCGGAGATTTCGGAACGTGAAAAATTGTTCAGTGAAAAATTGTTCAGGAGTATGGCCGGGAAAAAAGAACAGGTATCCTGCATGTCGGTTTAACCGATGGCAGGATACCGGTTGTAAGGATAATGGGGTAACAGTCAGATGGCCAGAACCTCGCTGAGGGTGGGGTGGGCATGAATCAGCGAGGCGAGCTGGTTTATCGATGCGTGGCAGTGAAGCAGTGCCGCGCATTCGGCAATCAGGTCGGCTGCATGGGGTCCTATTATCTGGAATCCGAGAAGATAGCCGTTTTCCGGATTGTAGACAATTTTGGCAACACCCTCGCTTTCGCCTATGGCCAGCGCCTTGCCGTTGGAGGCAAAAGTTTTTTTTATGCTTTTGCATGGAATCTGCAGCGATTTGCATTCGTCTTCGCCGAGCCCTACCATTGCGGCTTCCGGTTTGCAGAATACCGCAGACGGAATCACCTGAACGTCGGATTCGTCGCCGGCCACAATATGACCCTGGGCATATGCGGCATGGGCAAGCATACATATGCCGTTGACATCGCCCACAGCATATATGCCGGGTGCCGAGGTAGACATGTCCGGTGCTACTTTTATGAATCCGCGGGAGGTAAGTTCGATTCCGGCGTCTTCGATGCCTTCTGGCAGAACGGCACGTCGTCCGACAGCCATTACCGACATATCAGCCCATACCGAGTCTTCTCCTTTTCGGTTGCGGTAGCATACTTCTTTGCCTTCGGCGCGTATTGCCGTTACTTCGGCTCCGACGATAAAATTGATTCCACGCCGTCCGAGCATGGTCCGAAGGCGTTTGGCAATGTCGGAATCGAATCCCGGCAGGATTTCCTTGCAGTATTCCACCACGGTCACATCCACTCCCATCGCGTTCAATACCGATGCGAACTCTATGCCGATTACCCCTCCGCCTATGATTACGATGCTTTCGGGCAGGTTTTCCAGGGCAAGCAGTTCATCGGAGGTCAGGGCGTGTTCCGCGCCTTCCACGGGGAGTATGGCCGGACGGGAGCCAGTGGCGATAACTATTTTATCGGCGTCGAGTATCTCGTCTCCTACTGCAACCCGCCGGTCGCCGAGCAGACGTGCTTCTCCGTTATAGACGGTTGTCTTTGCAAGGAGTGCTCTTACACCTTCGCCGAGTGTTGAGACAACTTCGGCAATGCGCGCGCGTACGGCGCTGAAGTCCAGACTGATTCCTGAGCAGTTCACACCGAAGCGCGATGCTTCTTTGGCCGAGGTAAGGACATCGGCCGATGCGCACAGGCATTTTGTGGGGATGCATCCCCGGTTGAGGCATGTGCCGCCAAGGCTGTCCTTTTCAACAATGGCTACCTTTAGTCCGCGGTCGGCGAGTCCGGCGGCCAGTTTATAGCCGCCGGGTCCGGCTCCGATTATTATATAGTCGTATGCAGTCATTTCAAAGCTCATCGAATGTTACTTTCGGGTGCAGTGCCGCCTCGGTATCGTCGGGGTGCCGAACCGGAGTGGTAAGCGGTGCCTGTTTTATAAGTTCGGGCTGTTCGGAAGCTTCATGAGCTATGTCGCGCATCACTTTTATGAAGCGGTCGAGAGTCTCAAGCGTTTCAGTCTCGGTAGGTTCAATCATCAGAGACTCGTGGAACAGCAGCGGGAAATAGATGGTAGGTGCATGGAATCCGTAATCGAGAAGACGTTTTGCAACATGCAGAGTGGTTACACCCTGCGATTTGTCGCGCAGACCATCGAATACGAATTCATGTTTGCACGGACCATCGACAGGCAGCAGGTATAAGTCGCGGAGGCTCTCCATCACGTAGTTTGCGTTGAGAGTGGCCAGCGGTCCGACCATGCGTATGTTCTCTTTGCCAAGACTGAGAATGTAGGCCAGGGCCTTTACCAGTACGGTGTAGTTGCCGAGCCAGCCGGAAATGCGTCCGAGCGAGCTGTCGGGATAACTGATGCCGAATGTTCCGTCGTTGTTCTTTACCACACGGGGATTCGGGAGGAAATCTTCCAGTCCGCTGCGTACACCTACCGGTCCGGCGCCCGGTCCGCCGCCGCCGTGGGGAGTGGAGAATGTCTTGTGCAGGTTTATGTGCATCACGTCAAAACCCATGTCGCCCGGACGGGCCACTCCAAGGAGCGGATTCAGGTTGGCGCCATCGTAATATAGCAGGGCGCCTGCGGCATGTACCATTTCGGCGATGACAGGAATGTTGCGTTCGAACATTCCTATGGTGTTGGGGTTGGTAAGCATCACTGCCGCAACGGAATCGTCGAGTTTCGAGCGTAGGTCGTCAAGGTCGACGGTGCCGTCGGGCATGGAGTTCACCTGCCTTACCTGAAGTCCGGCCACTGCGGCCGAGGCAGGGTTTGTGCCATGGGCTGAATCGGGCACGATTACAACCTGACGGCCGTTGTCGTCGCGGCTGGCATGATAAGCACGTATCACCATCAGTCCGGTAAGCTCTCCGTGAGCGCCGGCAAACGGATTGAGTGTGAACTCGGCCATACCGCCGATGGAGCACAATGCGCGTTGCAGCCGCCAGTATAGTTCAAGGGCCCCTTGTACGGTGTCGGTCGGCTGGGCGGGATGAAGCGATGCTATTGTAGTGTCGGCGGCAACGGCTTCATTGATTTTCGGGTTGTACTTCATCGTACAGGATCCGAGCGGATAGAATCCGGTGTCTACGCCGAAATTGTTGGTGCTCTGGTTGGTATAGTGCCGCACAACGGTAGGTTCGTCGACTTCCGGAAGATTCAGCGTTTTCTGGCGCCGCAGGGCCTGCGGTATGGAATCGAGGCAGTCGAGACATTCGCGTTTCGGCAGGCTGAAACCCTGTCGGCCGGGCTTTGAATACTCGAATATGAGTTTGTCGTATAGCTGGCTGTTCATTGCTTCAGGGATTTTACGGTTGAAATATATCGGTCGATGTCTTCGATGCTTTGATTTTCGGTCACAGCCACAAGCAGGCCGTCGTCGCCCACAGGCACTCCGGCAAGAATTCCGGCGTCCTTGCAGGTGTCAAGTATCTGTTGGGGTGTTATGCCGTTGTTTACTTTGAACAGGGCTTCGTTCAGCACTGCATGTCCGGGATACATCGGAGTCATCACTCCGCTTTCGGCCAGTCCGTCGCTGAGTCGGCGTAATCCGTCGGCACCTAATGCGTTGACACGCTGAAGACCCTCCGGACCCATCAGCGACAGGTATACGGCTGTGTGCAGGGCCATCAGTCCTTGGTTCGAGCAGATGTTTGATGTAGCTTTCTCCCGGCGGATATGCTGTTCGCGGGCCTGCAGGGTAAGAACGAATACACGTTTTCCGTTTTCATCGGTTGTGGCACCGACAATCCTTCCGGGCAATTTCCTTATCAGGGCCTTGCCGGTGCATATGTAACCCAGATAAGGGCCGCCGAAGTTGAGAGGCATTCCCAGCGACTGTGCGTCGCCGCAGGCTATGTCGGCCCCCCATTCTCCGGGTGTGCGTATCACGGCCAGGGCAGATGCCGGGGCGTTCATTATCAGAAGCGCCTTATGGCGGTGGCATGTGTCGGCCCAGCCTTCGAAGTCTTCGAGAATGCCGTAATAATTCGGAGTCTGAACGATTACTCCGGCCACATCGCCGGCTTCCATCATGGATTCGAACTCCTGGCGGTTCACCACTCCGTTGTGTTCGGGAATAACCTCCAGAGCTATGTTCTGCCAACGGGCATATGTGCCGACGACAGCGGCGACAGCCGGATTTACAGTCGATGCTATGAGCACGCGGCGTTTGCGGCGGGCGTGGTTCACGGCCATCAGCATTGCCTCTGCGGTAGCGGTGGCTCCGTCGTACATCGAGGCGTTGCTTACTTCCATGCCGGTAAGGCGGGCCATCAGGGTCTGGTATTCAAATATGTATTGCAGGGTTCCCTGTGAAATCTCGGGCTGATAGGGTGTATATGCTGTTAGGAATTCGCTTCTGCCGAGTATGGCATTGATGGCTGCGGGGGTGTAATGGTCGTAGAAGCCTGCGCCGGCAAAGCATGTCATGGTGCGGTTTTTTGCCGAAAGACCGCTGAAAAAACGGCGTATTTCGGCCTCGCACATTGCTTCGGGCAGGTCATAGTCGCCGTTGAAGCGCAGCGAGTCGTCGACATCGGCGTACAGGTCGTCGAGTGACGTCACTCCGCATCGCTCCAGCATAAGGCTGATGTCCTGCCGTGTGTGGGGTAGGTAGTTCATGGCATGGAGTTTTATTCCTTTGCGCAGAGTTCTGCGTAGGCTTCCGGAGTGAGGAGATCGTTCAGTTCATCGGGGTTGGACATTTCCACCTTTATAATCCAGTTGGTCATAGGGTCTTCGCTTACAAGACGGGGATTGTCGAGAAGGAGTTCGTTCACTTCTATGATAGCTCCGCTGACCGGCGAGAAGAGGTCGGAGGCTGCTTTGACACTTTCGATGGCGCCGAAGTCTTCGCCGGCTTCTACATCGGTGTCGGCTTCAGGCATGTCGACATATACTACATTGCCGAGTTGTTTTGCTGCGTATTCGCTGATGCCGATGTAGGCGATGTTGCCGTCGATGCGGGCGTATTCGTGAGAGGGAAGATAGTAGGTGTTCATGTTCGCTATGTTAAAGGGTTATTTTTTGTAGTTTGGTGTGTAGAAACGTTTTTTAATCACAGTGGCCGGAAACACTTTTTTGCGCACGCGTACAAGTACTTCCGATCCGAGGGCCGCATGGTCGGCGTTGATCAGAGCCATGGCCAGATTTTTTCCGAGGCTTATCGAGCGGTAGCCTGTGGTGACATGGCCGATCACTTCTTCCGAACCCGGAGCGAGGATTTCGTAGCCGTGGCGGGGTATGGCCATGCCGTTGACTTCGAGTCCTACGATTTTGCGCCGGAGGCCTTCGCTTTTCTGGGCTGCGAGTATGTCGCGGCCGACAAAATTCTTGTCGAGTTTCACAAACATGCCAAGGCCGGCCTCAAGCGGTGTTATATCATCGGCGAGTTCATCGCCGTAAAGCGGAAGACCGGCTTCAAAGCGGAGTGTGTCGCGGCAACCGAGTCCACAGGGTTTAACGCCTGATTCGAGCAAAAGTTTCCATAATTCCGATATTACGGCTTCATCGGCGTAAATCTCAAAACCGTCTTCGCCGGTATAGCCTGTACGGCTTATCACCACAGGCAGGCCGATTTGCTCGCCGTCTTCGTCCACAGCCTCTGCCTCGAGTTCGACAAAGCGGTAGAATCCGATGGATTTCAGGTCGGCATCGGGGAATATTTCCTGCAGCCGGGCTTCGGCTTCCGGACCTTGCACGGCAAGTTCACTCCAGCATTCGCTTTCGAGCGACACCGAGAGGTCTTCGCCCGGGAACAGCTCCATTTGGTCGAGAATCCATTTTTCGTCTTTGGCAATGTTGGCTGCGTTTATCACAAGGAAATATTCGCGGTCGGATACACGGTATACAAGCAGGTCGTCGACAACGCCACCGTTTTCGTTGGTGAGCATTCCGTAGGCAATCTGTCCGTCGTCGAGTGCAGCGACATCGTTCGTGAATATATGGTTTACAAATGCAGTGGCGTCGGCGCCTTCTATGCGGACTTCGCCCATGTGGCTGACATCGAATACACCGGCGTGGTTGCGTACGGCATTGTGTTCGGCCTCGATGCCTTCATATTCGATAGGCATGTCGAAACCTGCAAAAGGACTCATCTTGGCTCCAAGGGCCTTGTGTTGTCCGTGAAGACAGGTGGTTTTCAGTTCTTCCATGGTATATTTGTTGAGAAATTATTGTATCAGGGATTCATCAGCAGGTCTATGAAGGCCTCGGTTTCAAGGCCGGAAATAACCTGCCTGACATCAGTTCCGGCCAAGGCGCGGGTCACGGCGTCGCGTGTATAAGGGATTCCGCGTAGCTGATGCAGGAGTATATGGTCGAGGTCGGCCAGCAGAAAGAAGTCTCCGCCTATGTTTACATCTGCAATCATTCCGTTGTTGTCGATGGTGATGTCGGTCATGAACTCGCCGGCCCCTTCCACACGCCGTCTCGGACGCGAGGCCGCGCCTTTGCGCCCGTAAATCCATTCAGGTCTGTAGTATTCCTGTTCGATGGCTTCTATTTCGGCAATCTGCCGCGATGAAAGGGTCATGGAGTCTTCATCGCATATCTCTGTTATGATGTGGTTGCGGAATTTCTCTATTGAGAGTTCCGGCAGATGTTCTTTGATTGTGGTTATGTGCGAGGCTACCGATTTGACTTGTTTTGACTCGAGTTTCGACCTCGACGGAGTGATGGCGTGCAGCATGTGTTCGACATCGGTCGAGTAGAGCATTGTGCCATGTGCTATGCTGCGGCCCGGAATGTGATAGAATGCGTTGCCGGAGACTTTCCTGTCGCCAATAAGCACATCGTTGCGGCCTGATGCCGATGCATCGAGTCCTAATTTTTGCAGCATCGATGCCACCATCGATGTGTATCGGGCGAAGGTTGACGCCACATCGGTGCGCCAGGTGATGTACGACATCATTATATTGTCGCGGTCGGCGAACACGCATCCTCCGCCACTGCGGCGGCGGTATGTCTGAATACCATGTCGGCGGCAGTATTCAAGGTCAACTTCAGCATCAATCAGCTGGTTGCGCCCGAATATTACGGTCGGCTCCACTATCCATGTGAAGAAATATTCGCCATCGGGCAGGTTTCGTGCCACCCATTCTTCGGCGGCAAGGTAGAAAGGCAGACGCCGTGTATGCCCGGGGCATTCCGGAATAACTACGTGTATCATGGCGGGTCAGTTAGAATTCGCCCAAAATTAACAATATTCCGCCACGATACCAAATAAATCTGCAAATATTTTTACATCATTTTTTTTAGTGGTAACTTTGCGGAATGAAAAAAGCGATAAACAAGACCAATGCCGCCCGACTGCTTACCGGAGCCGGTGTGGCGTACGAGCTTATACCATATGAGGTGGACGAGAACAATCTTGCCGCCGATCATGTGGCGGAGTCGTTGGGCGAGGATATCAACTGTGTGTTCAAGACTCTCGTGCTTCACGGCGACAGATCGGGGTATTTCGTATGTGTGGTTCCCGGCAACCGTGAGGTCGACCTGAAGAAGGCGGCCAGGGCCGCGGGAGACAGAAAGGTTGAACTCGTGGCCATGAAAGAACTGTTGCCGCTTACCGGGTATATAAGGGGCGGCTGTTCGCCGGTGGGAATGAAAAAGCCTTTCCCTACATTTTTCCATGAGTCGGCCACAGGGTTGGATTTTATTTATGTGAGCGCCGGTCAGCGGGGACTCCAGCTGAAGATGTCGCCGACCGATCTAATCGACTTTGTAGGCGCCACAGTGTGTGATCTTTGTAAAGACGAAACCATATGAACACATTCGGACGTATCTATCGGCTCACGACATTCGGCGAGAGTCACGGGCCGGCTGTAGGAGGTATAATCGACGGATGTCCGGCCGGATTCCGGCCGGATTTTGATGAAATCGGACGGCAGATGGGCCGTAGGCGTCCCGGCAGCGGGATAGCGGCAAGTCATCGTCGGGAGGCCGACGAGGTTCAGTTTCTGTCGGGTATATTCAACGGCGAGACAACCGGTTCGCCGATTGCCTTCGCGATAGCCAACACCGATGCGCGAAGCGCCGATTACGGGTGTATGCGCGATTTGTTCCGGCCATCGCATGCCGACTACACCTATGAGGCAAAGTACGGATTGCGTGATTATCGCGGAGGTGGCCGTGCTTCGGCGCGTGAGACAGCCGCCCGTATGGCGGCCGGCGCTCTGGCCATGCAGATTTTGAGAAAAGAGGGTATAGAAATAAAGGCATATACTTCGCAGATAGCTGCCATAAGGCTGCCGAACACTTACCGGCAGCTAAACCTGTCGGATGTCGATGGCTGTCTGATGCGTTGTCCCGAGCCTACAGCTGCGCAGGCAATGGCTCATGCCGTGGAGATGGCCCGTGCCGACGGCGACACACTCGGCGGTGTGGTGACCTGTGTGGCTAG
>JAIDBM010000136.1 GCA_029056365.1 Muribaculaceae bacterium
CACACGGATTTTCAGTCCGATGCTCTACCAACTGAGCTATGGCACCTTTTGCTTGGGGTTTCTCCCGTTTTGCGTTGCAAAGTTAGTGACTTTTTTTGATGTGACCAAATTTTTTTGATACTTTTTTTATTGTTTTTTTACCTTCTGGAGCTATAGCGTTAATATTGCGAGAATTAGCGAAAACGGAATTGTGCCGTCTGTCGTAAGGATGATGTCGCTTGGGTATGTGTGCGAGCCTCGGTATAGGTGTTTGCCGTCGAATGTGTAGATTATGTCGCTTGGGTAGGTGTGCGAGCCGCGGTATAGGTGTTTGCTGTCGAAGGTGTAGAGTATGTCGCTTGGATATGTGTGCGAGCCGCGGTAGATGTGGGTCTGGGCCATGGATGCGATGGCGATGAATGCGGCCAGAAGTATAAGAATTATGCGTTTCATTTCAGAAGTTGGTTGTAAAGGTCGTTGTATTGCTGGAGCATTTTGTCGAGGTTGAAGTGCCGTGCGGCGAAGTCGTGGAGTTCTGCGGGGTTGGTATCGGCGATGGCAAGGCTGACTGCTGCGCGGGCCAGTGAGGCGGTGTCGCCTGTGGGTACGCTGATGCCGTAAGGCGGGGTGAGCAGTTCGCCGGAGGCGCCGCCGGCGTAGCTTGCTACGGGCGTACCGCAGGCGAGGGCTTCGGCTTTGACCAGCGAGAAGCTTTCGCCGTGGCTTGGGTTGACTAAAACCGCTGCCCGACGGTATAGCTCGATGAGTTGCCCTGATGTCATCGCACCGGTGTATGTTATGCCGTGGTGGCGACGGTGCCCCGGAGGTGCTTGCCCTACAGCCACTATCCGGAGGTTGTCGGGTAGATGTCGGCGGAGTTCAAGCAGGTCGTCAATGCCTTTGTCGGCTGACCAATGTCGCGACACTGCCAGCGCTATGTGACTGCGTGCGGTTTCATCGGGGCGGAACCTGCGTGTGTCGATGCCATTACGGATGAGCGATGCCGGTCGCCGGGCCAGATGTGATTCGGCAAGGATGTCGAGCATGTATTGCGATGGCACCACAATGTGCAGCCGGGGTATGAGGCTGAATGAATGCGCTTTGTCGCGCAGGTTTTGTTCGCTGCGACTAACCAGGGCTTTGGGGTAGTGGCTGCATCGGGGACATGGGGTTGTGCAGCCGAGTGTGAATTTGCTGCAGTCGGCGGGTGTGGCGCAGTGTCCGGTCAGGGGCCATGCATCGTGCAGTGTCACAACGACGGGAATGTCGCGGTTGGCTATGAGGCGGCATAGTTCCGGCAGGCTAAGGTAATAGCCGTGTATGTTGTGCAGATGAATAAGGTCTGGCCGGAAGCTGTCGATCAGTCGGCAAAGTTTTACTGCCGAAGGTGATGAAACCAGGGCATGGCGGTCGGCCAGGCGTGTCGCAAAGCCATGAATGGCCAGATCGACAGGCGATGCGATGCGAGTCGACGGTATCTGGTCGGAGCCGGGCCCGCGACCGAAGGCCAGGTGGGTGTGATGACCTCGTTGCGCCGAGTCGCAGGCCAGTTGCAGGGCCAGTCGGCCGGTGGGGTCACTGCCGGCGGTGACTGAGATGTGTAGTATTCGTGCCATCAGGGCAGGAATTCGCTGATGTCTTTTCCATAGCGCATCAGCTCGCGTACAATGCTCGATGATACAACGGCCAGTTGTGGTTCTGCGGCCAGGATTACGGTGTCGAGCCCGCTGATTCGTCGGTTTATGTCGGCCAGGTCGCGTTCGTATTCAAAGTCTTTTACCGAGCGTGCGCCTCGCAGCAGTACTCCGGCTCCGTGCTGCTGAGCGGCATCGGTGGTGAGGCAGGAGTAGGATATGACTTTGACTCGTGGTTCCGAGGCGTAAATGCGCCGAATGGCGTTGACCCGTTGTTCCACGTCATCCGAGCAGTTTTTGTTGCAGTTGTATCCAACGGCAATTATCACACCGTCGTTGAAAAGGTTTAGTCCTCGTTGTACCAGAGAGTCGTGTCCGATGGTGAATGGGTTGAACGACCCTGCAAACAGTGCTTTCATTTGTCTATTTTGTCAAGCATTTCAGAGTCGTCCTCCACTACGAGGTTCTCGATTATGAAGTTCTGGCGTTCCATTGTGTTTTTTCCCATGTAGAATTCGAGGAGTTCTGCCACGCCGTCTTCTTTACGCAGTGTTACTTTGTCGAGGCGTATGTCCGGGCCGATGAATCCGCGGAATTCTTCCGGAGAAATTTCTCCGAGACCTTTGAATCGGGTGATTTCGGCTTTGTCGCCGAGTCGTTCGATGGCAGCCAGACGTTCTTCTTCGGAGTAGCAGTAGTATGTTTCGGAGTCTTCGTTTTTCTTTTGCCGGCTTCCTTGTCGCCGGGCTTTGATTTTGTTTCTGACTCTGAACAGCGGAGTCTGCAGCACGTATACGTGTCCTTTTTTTATAAGGTCGGGGAAGAACTGCAGGAAGAAGCTTATCATGAGCAGCCGTATGTGCATTCCGTCGACATCGGCGTCTGTGGCGATAATTACTTTGTTGTATCTCAGTCCGTCGATTCCGTCTTCGATGTTCAGTGCGGCCATAAGGAGGTTGAATTCTTCGTTTTTATAAAGAATTTCCTGTGTTACGCCGTATGTGTTGAGAGGTTTTCCTCTGAGCGAGAATACCGCCTGTGTGGCTACATCGCGGATTTTTGTGATTGATCCGGCAGCCGAGTCTCCCTCGGTAATGAAGATTGATGATTCGTTTTTCTTTTGTTCGTCGCCTTTGGTGTCGTTGAGGTGAACTCTGCAGTCGAGTAGTTTGCGGTTGTGCAGGTTCACTTTTTTTGCCATTTCGCGTGCTTTTTTTGCAACTCCGGCCATTGCTTTGCGCGACCGTTCGCTGTCTTGTACCTTTTTGAGTATTATGTCGGCTACATCAAGGTTGCGGTGCAGGTAGTTGTCGAGGTCGTTTTTTACGAAATCGCCTATGAATTTGGCTACAGTCGGACCGTCAGGGCCGATGTCGCGAGATCCGAGTCGGGTTTTTGTCTGGGATTCGAATACCGGTTCTTCCACTTTTATTGCAACGGCGGCTACCATGCCGTTTCGAATGTCGGAGTATTCAAAGTTTCGGCCGAACATTTCCTTGATGGTTCTTGACACGGCTTCCTTGAATGCGCTCAGGTGCGTTCCTCCCTGGGTGGTTGATTGGCCGTTTGCGAACGAGTAGTATTCCTCGCCGTATTGGTTGGCATGTGTTATGGCTATTTCTATGTCGTGGCCTTTCAGGTGGATTATCGGGTACAGGGGTTCTTGGGTCAGATTTTCTTTCAACAGGTCGAGCAGGCCGTGTCGTGAAGTGAATTTTTTGCCGTTGTAGTTTATTGTCAGGCCGGTGTTGAGGAAAGAGTAGTTCTTGAGCATTGCCACGATGTATTCATCGCGGTATTGATAGCCACGGAATATCGTGGGGTCGGGAGTGAACCGTACCTCGGTGCCGTTTGGTGCGTCGGTAGGGATAAGGT
>JAIDBM010000137.1 GCA_029056365.1 Muribaculaceae bacterium
TCGAGTTGGCGTGGGCAGCGTCTGATGTGTATATGCGTGGTGCCTCGTACAATGGAATCATCGCAGAAGAGCACATTCTTGCCTTTTATGAGCGACGGGTTGGGTATGAGTTTCATTTTCGCCACAAGTTCACGTCGACTCTGCGTGCCGGGTGTGAAACTGCGCGGCCATGTAGGTGTGTATTTCACCATGCCGCGTTTGAACGGCTTGCCCATGCCTGCGGCATAGCCAAGAGCCATGCAGGTGCCTGAGTCGGGAATCGGGGCTACAAAATCGATTGGAGTCGGGTCGGACTCGCCCATTTCCACACCTGTGTCGTAACGCATTGCATCGACATTGCGTCCTTCATAATCGCAGGGCGGGTATCCGTAGTATGTCCAAAGAAAGGCGCACACCTGCATGCGGTCGCCGGGTTGCCGGAGCACTTTGTCTCCTTCCGGCGTGATAAGAACTATTTCTCCCGGACCGAGATCGCGTACATGGCCGAACCCGAGATTCGGAAAGGCACACGATTCGCTGCTTATCGCCATGGCATCGTGTTTCCGTGCTATAAGCACCGGGGTGCGTCCGAGCGCATCGCGTGCGGCAATTATACCGTCTGCTGTAAGCAGAAGCATGGAGCACGACCCCTTTACATGCCGGAATACGTTTTCGATGCCATCGACATATGTAGCGCCTTCGCTGATAAGAGCACCTACCAGTTCGGTCGGATTCAACGCCGAAGTTCCATGTTCGCAGAAGTGTATGCCGCGGTTGAGCAACCGCGATTCTATTTCATCGGCATTGTTGATTTTTGCTACTGTTACAAGCGCGAATTTGCCGAGATGGCAATTTATGATTATTGGCTGGGCATCGGTGTCCGATATGACTCCTATGCCATAGTTGCCATGGAAATCGTTGAGATCTGATTCGAATTTTGTTCGGAAATAATTGTTTTCAAGACTATGGATCTGACGGGTAAAACGGCCTTCAGTATCAATTACAGCCATACCGGCACGTCGTGTGCCGAGATGCGAATTATAGTCAGTGCCGTAAAACACTTCATCGACGCAGCTGCGTTTTGCAGCCACTCCAAAAAAACCTCCCATATTGAAATGTACCTTGATATGAATTAGAAAAACCGTTACCGGTGCGAGGTATGCTCCGGTAACGGTCGGTTGTTATTCTATTTAGTATGTTGCTCAATCCAGCGGCGTGCATTCACGAACGCGTCAATCCATATGGTGACTTCATCGTTGCGGCGTGCTCTCGGATACCAGGCGCATTGCCAGGGGAATATGGCTCGTTCGAGGTGAGGCATCATGGCCAGATGACGGCCATCGTCGCTTACCAGACCGGCTACAGCACCCTTGGAACCGTTGGGGTTGCCGGGATATCCCTTGTAGTTGTATCGGGCCACGACGTTGTATTCCTTCATGTTTGCAGGTAGCATGAACCTACCTTCGCCGTGGGCGACCCATATGCCGGTTTTGACTCCGGAAAGAGAGCCGAGCATCACTGAGTTGTTCTTAGGTATTGTCACACCAACGAACTGCGATTCGAACTTGTGCGAAATGTTGTGTTCCATTTTCACACCGCGTTTCTCTCCGTATCCGAGCAGGCCGAGCTCAACCATCAGCTGGCATCCGTTGCAGATACCGAGCGAGAGCGTGTCGGTGCGTTTGTAGAAGTTGTCGAGGGCTCGGCGTGCATTCTCGTTCCAGAGGAATCCGCTGGCCCAGCCCTTGGCGGAGCCAAGTACATCGGAGTTGGAGAAGCCGCCGCAGAACACTATCATATTCACGTCTTCAAGGGTTTCACGTCCGCTCATAAGGTCGGTCATGTGCACGTCTTTGACATCGAATCCGGCCAGATAGAGTGAATAGGCCATTTCTCTGTCGCCGTTTACGCCTTTCTCGCGTATGATCGCAGCACGTATGCCGCTGCGTCCGTTGCGGTCGAAGCTGAGACCTCGTGAGGCGAGAGACCCTTTGAAACCTCCGGGCAGAATATATTTCAGCGGCTGACGCGAATAATTTTCGAAGCGCATGCGGGCACATTCGGCTCCGCTCTGTATGGAATCGAGCATGTATGAAGGCTTGAACCAGACGTCGCGAAGATGGTCGATGCCGAGAAGTCTTTCGTCTTCGCCGTGGGTAACCATTATTACGCGTTCTTCGCAAGGAGTGGCTATAGGCCAGTAACGCAACCCGTTTTCATCAAGTATCTTTTCAACGCTGTCTTTTCGTGTATCCTCTACCTGGATAACCAGCGCCGGATTCTCTGCAAACAGTATTTTCAGCAGATCGTCTTCTCCATGCATGGCAAAACCGTCGGTATAGAATTTCAGACCGCCCTTGGTGTTCGCAAAACACATTTCAAGAAGCGTGGTGGCCAGACCTCCAGCGCTGATGTCGTGAAGTGCGGCGAGTTTTCGGCCTCGCACAAGCGACTGTATGGTGTCGAATGCCTTTGCAAAGTATTCGGCTGATTCGACAGAGGGAACATCAGAACCGATTTTGCCCAGAGTCTGATACAGGGCGGATCCGCCAAGGCACAAGGGTTTGCCTGAGAAATCGATGTAATACAGTGTGGAAGGACGGTTGAGGAGAACCGGCGATACGGTTCGACGTATGTCGCGTACCTGACCTGCTGCCGATATGATAACGGTGCCGGGGGCGTAGAC
>JAIDBM010000138.1 GCA_029056365.1 Muribaculaceae bacterium
GCATTAATACTGTAAATTTTTAAAATAATAGATGAAGGCAACAACACTTTTACTTCCCGCCGCTCTGCTTGGCATCGCCACCGGAGCATCGGCACAGCTGTTCACTGTGCCCCCGCGTGCTGCCGAAAGCACTACTTTTGTCGGCAGAACTCCCGTATCGAAATCTCCGGCAATGAAAGCTGCCGCCACCCTTGAACCCCGTACCATCGGCTTTGCAGGCAATGCCATTTCCGAAGTTGAGAAATACGGCGAACTCGAGCTTGTGATGGAGGAGGATTTCTCGCTTCTCACCGCTGGTTCCGAGGAAGAACCCGCACGCAAGGTGAATCTTGTTCTCGACAATCCGGAATATCCCTGGTGGAACTTCGACCCCAAATACACTCATCTGCCCCACTGGGGTACCGGCGGCGAGGGTTTAGCCGTGGCTTGTCCGGCAGGCGGTTGTCTGTATCTCGAGGCAGCCGACAACTCTCCTTACGCGCCCCATCAGGCCCATGTGAACACCACTCTTGTAAAGGTTGACAATTACGACCGTACCGCTGTGCTCGAATTTCGTGCCCGCACAAAGAACGACGGCGAAACCTACGACGGACTTTATGTGGAAATGGGCGAGACCAACAACATGGGCCCGACATGGCATATTCCCGAAGACCCGGCAATAATCACCGGAATTCCTTCGGAGTGGACCACCTACCGCATCATGTTCCGCGATGCCGGTCCGACCACTCTGTTCAATATCACGGCCATGATGCCGGGTAACGTGTTCATCGACGACATCAAGGTTTATCAGCTCAAGCCTTTTGTAGAGCGCCCCGAGGTGTTTGCTCACAGCGAATACAAGGGTTCGTCGTTCGTGGCTAACTGGAGCGCGGTGGAAGGAGCCGACAGCTATCTGGTTTCGATGTACCGTCAGGTGGAGATTCCTGTTCTGCCCGATGAGAACAATCCTATGGGTTCGTCGACCATCGAGAACGAGTATGTGTTCACCGATGTGAAGGTAAGCGACAACCATTACACTGTTACCGGTGTTGAGTCGGGCGAGACCTACTACTACACCGTAAAGGCCGTAAAGGGCGAAAATGTGTCGCTGGAGAGCTTCGTCTGCCGCGTTTACGATCTCGAAGCGCCGGTGATGAACGCACCCGAGATTATCGATGGCTGGACCTATACAGCCGGCTGGAATCCTGTTCCGGGCGACGATGTATACAATTATTTCGCCTACGACAAGCGTGTGGCTGAAGCCGACGGTGAGTTTGTGGTAACATTCGAGGATTTCACCGGTGTGAAGGACCTCGAAGGTTTCGAAACCGGTTTCACTATCGATTCTCCTGCCGATCTGGTTTACCCCGAGTACTACTGCCGCGAACTCAATCAGCGTGGCTGGAGAGCCACCAACGCATGCCCCTATACCGACTTTATATGTATAGACGCATACCACTATCTCTACAACAACGAGCAGAGCGGTTTCATCTCGCCTGAGTTCGACATGAGCAAGAACGGAGGCAAGTTTACCGTAGAGGCTGATCTTGCCGCGAAGCTGTGCCGTGTATGGTTCGATGACGACAGCTATGAGGACCGTTACGCCCAGCCTTGCGTGGCTGTGTTCAACTGGAACGATGCCCGTGGCGACTACGACCAGGTGGAACTTGTGTATCCAGAACAGGGCAATACCGTGAACGACCAGTGGAAGCACTTCACTTTCAACCTCACCAAGGGCACCGAGCGCACCGTATTCGGTCTGTTCGCCGTGTATGCTCCCGACAACCTGTATATCGACAACTTCAAGGTTACACAGAACTACAAGGAAGGCGAATCGCTCATGGAGCCGTTCCTCTTCAAGCAGTATCATGGTTCGTTTGACGGTGACAATCCCACTTCGATCGATGTCGAAGTTCCCGAACGTGTTCAGGGCTGGGACATCTATCACAGCGTAAGTTCTTTCGGTCGTCAGCCCGACAAGTACGGCCAGTCGTACGATGACCGTGAGAGCGCATACTCTCCCCTTGAGTTCGTGATGACTTCGAAGTCGGGTGTCGAGAATATCGCAGTTGACGCCGCCGATGCCGACGCGGAATATTTCCGTATCGACGGTATCCGTGTGGCTGCCGACCGTCTCACTCCCGGTGTGTATGTTGTTCGCAAGGGCAATGAAGTCAGCAAGGTTGTGATTAAATAATCACATTCCCTATATCTACTGGAAGAGGCCGCGCACTGCGCGGCCTCTTTTTTTTGTAGCGGCGGCGACCCCGCCGCCGCCTTGCCCAGGTTGTAGCAAGTGTTGCGTGGCAAAGCTGAGCAGTCAGGCGGCGGTGTCGCATGCTGTAGTGGCGGCGCCCTCGCCGCCGACTTGCGCGGGTTTTTGCAAGTGTAGGCAAGTGTTGTTTGGCAGGTCTGTGCGGTCGGGCGGCGAGGTCGCCGCCGTTACATGGGATGTCGCATGCTGTAGCGTCGGCGCCCCCGCCGCCGCCTTGCGCGGCGTTGTAGCAAGTGTAGGCAAGTGTTGTTTGGCAGGTCTGTGCGGTCGGGCGGCGAGGTCGCCGCCGTTACACAGGGTGTCGCCGCCGTACCGCACGGAGGCTATCTGATTAGCGCACGGCCGGCCCAGACGAGGAGCACGCCGCAGATGACGCTGGCGGCCAGATAGAATATGAAGGTGCTCCAGTCGCCTTTGCTGCCGAGTACCCACATATCGTCGGCGAACGATGAAAATGTTGTGAAGCCGCCGCAGAAGCCGGTGATGAGCAATGCGTTCTCGCCGGCGGTCATTACATGTGCCCGTTCAAGCAGGCCGAAAAGCAGGCCTATTATAAAGCAGCCGATTACGTTCACCAGAAAGGTTCCCATCGGAAACGAACCATGGAACATGGCGCCGCTCCATTTGCCTACAAGGAAGCGTCCGCAGGTGCCCACAAATCCGCCGGCACCTGCAATAAGCATCATTTTAATCATAATGAAATAGTTGAAAAGTGTTTGAAAAGTCAGTTGATTTCAACCGATTCCCCCGGCTTGTGCAGACAGCGGAATTCGGTGTCGGACGACGCCTGCAGCGGATAGCTGTGGAAATCGCAGGCCGGACGGTAGTCGCCCCCGAAATGCATGGGGAAGAAATTACGCACCTTCACCTTGTCGATGAATATGGCGGCACCCATGGCCATGTCGCGGCCCTGTCGCGCATCGACAGGGAAGAACGCCACATCGAATTCAGGATAAAGCGCCGCAATCCGGTCGACTTGTGTATCGAACAGATTTATTGCCTTTTCGGTTTCCTGAGGTGTGTTTTCCTGATTCCAGTGCCAGCAATTGAGGTCGCCTGCATGGAAAAGTTTTTTGCCGTCGGGAAGTGTCACCGCGAAACTTACACCGGCATCCGTGCTGCCTAATGCCTCCACTTTCGACACCCCCGGCAGGTTCTCGACAATGTCGCCACGGCTCATCCATTGTATGGGCAGGTCGGTGTCGGCGATTCCCCGGACATCGTTGCTGATCACATACTCGCGCCGATGGTTCTGGGCGAGATTGAAAATCTCGTTGTTGAAGTGGTCGGAATGGTGATGGCTTACAAAGAACACTACCGGCAGCCCGGGGTTGTGCTCAAGTTCCTTCACAACCTTGTGAGCGGGGTCGTGGTAGTAGTCGAATACAAGCACGGCTTTATCGGTAACAACCATAAAGCCGCTGTTTTCAAGAAAAGTTATTTTCATGTCGCGTGAGGTTTTATTCAATTCTATGAATATAACACACGCGGGGAATATTGGTTTACTGCCGGAAGCGGCTCAGAAGTCCGTCATCGAATATGAGATATACACCGTCGGGATAGCTCCAGCGTTCGGCAGTGCCTGCGGTGTTGTTGCCATATACTATCTGCAGGGGAGCGCCGAGAGCCAGGCGGCATTCGTCGCGGGTCATGCCCTGGCGCACTTTCGAATGAATTATAAGCTTCCATACCTCGTCGGTAATCGACAGATAGCGCCGTCGCGGATTCTCGAAAGCGAACAGGCGGTGGAAATTGCGTGTTGCCAGACGGTCCGACCCGATGGTCATCAGCACGCTGCGGCTGGTGGTGTCGGCCGCTTCGGACCCGGGACTGAACACCACGTTGAACGGCATGTCGGCCGTTCCCGCGCGGACATCGGTAATCTCAACCGGTATATGGCGCAGGCCGTTCACCGCCTGCAACGACTGCGGGTCGTACCACAGCGGAGTGGTTATATAATATGTGTGGCCGAGCATCTGTGCCTTTACCTGTGCCAGCAGGTCCATGTCGACGGTAAAGGGAACATCGAGGCGACTGCGGCCGGCGAGTTCGGCTATGTCGAATCCCGGACGCCAGCGCAGTGTGTCGGAGCCGTGGGTGAAAATGGCTTCGGCGGCCTCATGGCTGTCGACCGCAGGCACGGTGTCGAAGCGGCAGAAGCGTATCACTTCGCCTGCGAGCGAGTCGGTACCGGTGGACGCAGTGGTGAAAATGAGGCGGATTCTTGAATCGGTTACATGGAATTCCTTGCCCCGGCTCCATTGTGCCGGGGCCTGCGGAACCACATCAGAGAGGAATTTCTGCTCCGGAGTGGTGGTGACGTGCTGCCGCCGGAGTTCGCTCTCGCCTATGCGCGGTGTGCTTTCAATGCCGGTGAAACAGCTTTGGAGCAATACCGGCGCGAGAATGGCGGCGAGCACATATTGTGCCCGCCGCATGCGCCGCACGGCAATATTGCCGCGATTATTCATTTCTCAGTGGGATTTACTCCGAGGTTCTGGAATATGAACGAGTAGATGTCGGCCTGCTCGTCGATAATCTTGGCAATGGGCTTGCCGGCTCCGTGACCCGCCTTTGAGTCGATACGGATAAGTTTGGGCTTGTCGCCGGTGTCCGATGCCTGCAGAGTGGCAGCGTATTTGAACGAGTGGGCCGGAACCACACGGTCGTCGTGATCGGCGGTGGTAACCAGAATAGCCGGATATGGTGTGCCGTCGTTGCGGATGTTGTGCACCGGAGAGTAGCCGAGGAGGTATTCGGCCATTTCGGCTGAATCGTCCGAAGTGCCGTAGTCGGGCGCCCAGTTCCATCCGATGGTGAACAGATGGTAACGCATCATATCCATTACGCCCACCTGAGGAATGGCCACTGCAAACAGGTCGGGGCGCTGGTTCACTGTGGCGCCGATGAGCAGACCGCCGTTGCTGCCGCCCTGGATTGCAAGGCGCGAGGGCGAAGTATAGCCTTTTTCAACAAGATATTCGGCAGCCGATATGAAGTCGTCGAACACATTCTGCTTGTTCAGCTTTGTGCCTGCGAGATGCCAGTCCTCGCCGTATTCGTTTCCGCCGCGCAGGTTGGCCATGGCGTAGATACCGCCGTTTTCAAGCCACAGCATGCGGTTGGCGTTGAAGCCCGGGTTGAGAGTCACCGCAAAGCCGCCGTAGCCGTAAAGCAGGGTGGGGTTGGTGCCGTCGAGGCTGATGCCTTTCTTGTAAACTATGAACATGGGCACGCGCGTGCCGTCTTTCGAGGTGTAGAATACCTGTTCGGTCACATATGCGTCGGGGTCGAGTCCGGGAACTTCGTTACGGCATAGGAAGGTGCTTTCGCCCGTGTGCAGGTTGTAGGCATAGTTGCAGGCCGGATAGGTAAACGAGCTGAAGCTGTAGAAAACCTCGTCGGAGTCTTTGTCGGTCGAGAATCCTACGCTTCCATAGGTGGGAAGCTCTATCTCGCGGATTATCTTGCCGTTGAGGTCGGCGAGGAAGGCCCGGTTGGCTGCATCGTGGTCGTAGTTGAGAATGAGTTTGTTGCCGTCGGTAAAGCTTACGCCGTTGAGCACATCGTCGGTTTCGGGCACTACGGTGCGCCAGTTGGCGCGTTCCGGTCTGGCGGGGTCAACCGCCACGACGCGATAGCGGGGAGCATCGATGTTGGTGTAGAAATAGAGTG
>JAIDBM010000139.1 GCA_029056365.1 Muribaculaceae bacterium
TCCTTGCGGCGGTACTAACCGCTTCAAGTTCCAAGGGTATTTCTCAGCCCGCCGTCAGTGGCGTGCACCCCTCTCGATATTATGTCTGCAAATTTACTAATTCAATTTTATATTTCAAAATATTTTTTTGCGATGTACAAACGGGGCAGAAGTAGTGAAACTCCTGCCCCGCATCATAGGAGCCGGTTTCCGGCTCCAGATATCAATATTTATTTCACAGCATCGAGCACATTGAGCATGGTGTCGCCAAGACGTATTGCATATCCCTGGCTTACAAACACCACACGGTTGAATGTATCGGCTATTATAAACACCGGCAACTGGCTGTCGGGAAGATTCAGAGCCTGAACCAGCTCGCTGCGTATCCGGCCGTCTATATCATGGCCGAACACCGCGTTCGAAGGCATCTGCGGATACTTCGAGGCATCATGGCGCCCCGCAGCCTCGGCATCCGGGAACAGAAGCATAAGTTTATGTCCGGCAGACTCAAAATCGGCACGTCGTGCGGCTATATCATTCAAAGCATGCGCCGATGGTTCATGATTCGGATTAATCAGTCCGAGAACATAGTATCCGCGTCCGGTGGTGGAAAGCAGACTCTTGTCGGCGTTCCGGTCTATGTCGTGATACAGGTTTTCAGAATTGAACGACCCTATAACCTGAACAGCCGTGGTATCCTGCCTTATGGCCATGTCCAGCTTCAGAGTATCCGACGGAGCAAGGCTGAAGAATTGCGAACGGGCAAGAACGCCTCCATTGGCAAGGCGCTGTCCGCTTGTGAGCACATAGTCTCCGGCGTCAAGCGTAAGCAGTCCGTCCGGGGCCACCTCACAAAGCGGAGTGAAATCGCCGAATTCCAGAACCTTTGGCTGACCGTTCTCAATTCGCGATAAAGTGAAATGCGAATAGTAGGCCGGCTGTACTATACGACCGCTTTTTTCATATACTATGTCCACAACGCCTGTAGGCGATGCGGCAGCTATTGCCGATGCGGCAAAATCGACATCCGACCAGTCTCCTCCGGCACTTACATACTGGGTCTTGCCTGTCACCGGATCGATACGCGCGGGAAAACCGAGACTGCGTGCGGCGGCCACAAAAAAGATGCTTCTGGAGCGGGAGTCGGCCAGACGCTGTTCATATACCGCCTGCGGACTCATGCGCAATCCCAGCGGATTCCACACTGAGTCAAGCGCTATATTGGCACTCACCCATGTGGCAAGCTGTTCGGGCGATTCGAAACCGAACCGCGCCAGAGAGTCCTGCAGATATGCACGGTATGGGGTAAGCTTTTCATAGTCGACTCGCGGATTAAGTATGTAAGGGGTAAAGAGCTGAGAGTCCGAATTTCCGGTATTGAAATAATGGTCGCGCAGCACCTCGCCCGTTACATCGCGCAAATCCTTTTCACTCAGCGCAGAAAGAAGCGCAAGAGCCTTATTCTTGTCGGTAACGGCACAATCCGCTAAAAATCCGCGTATCACAGCGTGGTTGCCGCGCGATCTGGCCAGAATTTCATCACTTGTGTCAAAAGTCGCCTCATAGGCCCCGCGTATCGAATCCTCGCGTTGCTTCCGCACATCATTCCATGCCACCTGCTCCTGTGTGGGTTGCGGCAACACACCGCTGCCGGCCGGCGGCACTATGTCGAAGTCGACACTGCCGGTATATCCCGGACCCTTGTCAAGTACTATCTCCGCTATTTCATTCGAAGCTGTGTTGACTTTCGCGAAACCATATGATTTATCCTTGGACGCCCACACTACAAGATCGCCCAAACCGGCCGTGAGCGATGC
The DNA here is from genome assembly GCA_029056365.1 of Muribaculaceae bacterium. Lineage (GTDB taxonomy): Bacteria > Bacteroidota > Bacteroidia > Bacteroidales > Muribaculaceae > CAG-873. Next base: position 1,797 of record JAIDBM010000139.1, read on the forward strand.
GAGGCCTGCGGAATCAGTTTTCTTAACAGCTATGGGATAATATTCGGCATAGTTATACAGACGAAATGCCACATCGGCGTTATCAACCGGATTCCCGTTTCTATCGACAACCCTTACACAGGCCTGCGATACCGGAGCATATTTCGATGTAACATTTATAACCGTGGCGGTAGGCTGTCGCTCAAGCACTTCCTCGGGTCCGTCGTAATCGCCGAACACTTTAGTTGTCATAAGCATGCCACGCGATGCCGGGGCATTGAACCATCCCAAGTCAAGAATCGGCTCGGGTTCACAGGCTCCAAGAAAATACCACTGACCATCGGCCCAGGCCTCTACCCATGCATGGTTGTCGTCGGTGTGCGCCCATCGCGGTGTATATACCTGACGTGCCGGTATGCCAACCGCACGCAATGCCGCAACTGTGAATGTAGACTCCTCGCCACAACGTCCGAGCGCTGTGCGAACGGTTGCCAGTGGCGATGACGTCCGGGCATCCGACGGCTGGTAGGCCACTTTCTCGTGACACCAGTGATTGACCTCCAGAATCGCATCTTTCATTGAAAGCCGCCCCACTCTGTCGCGGAGTTCGTCATAAAACACCATCCGGCTTGAATCCAGATCCTCGTTATTTACACGAACCGGCAGAACAAAATGCCGGAACTCTCTTTCCGGAACCGATGCGCCCCATGGCATCTCGGCGCGGGCACGTAACGAAGTGCGAACATTGTCGAGATAGAATTCCGCAGTGTGCCCGGCTATATCGGGAAACGGCATATACGAATACAGAAATTCCATCGCCTTGCGTTCTTCTTCTGTCATTGCTCCCGCCTTGTTGAAGACAGAGAGCTGACGATGACACGGAATTAACTCCATTCGGTCGCTGAAATCCGATGCCACTGATGGCAACGCCAACGATGATGCGATAATTGCATACAGAAACGGTTTCATATGTCTGATTTTATGGCATGAACAATCTGTCTGACCAGTTCCGGCGAAGTTGTGAGACGGCTGTATTCATCGGCTCCCGGAACGCCCATCGATACTCCGGGACGCCTGTATTCCATACGGCTTCCTACAGAGGCTCTTGCGGAGGCATGCAACTCTCTGACACCGCCGAGCCGTATGATTTCGGCTGCATTCGACGGATTTACCCCTCCCCCCGCGAGTATGGCCAGCCGACCGGACGCATGTTCAGTCAGCTGCCTTAACACGGATACGCCTTCAAGAGCTGTCTGAGCCTGACCGGAGGTCAACACCCGATGGAATCCTGCATTGATGATGTCGTCCAGGGCCTTCAGCGGATCTGAACAGAGGTCAAAAGCGCGGTGAAACGTGATTTCGACTCCCGGACAGCTTGCTGCAAGCTTGCGACAGAACTCCACATCGATGCTGCCATCGGGCATAAGCGCTCCGCACACTACACCATTCACACCTGCATCGGCTGCCGTGCGGGCATCGTGGAGCATGATTTTTTTCTCTTCATCAGAATAAAGGAAATCGCCGCCTCGCGGGCGTATCAGCACATTTATCTTAATCTGGGCGCTGTAACGCATGGCCGCGTTGATCAGCGCCACCGATGGAGTGAATCCGCCTTCGGCCAGTCCGCTGCATAATTCCACACGATATGCGCCGCCTTCAACGGCCGCACGCACGCTGTCGACATCGCCGCAGCATACTTCAAGTATCGGTTCAGTCATTTAATTCAAGTTCTATTATATGGTCGATTTCAGAGGGTACTCTGTCAAGGTGCAGAATTACGCCTCCGTCCTTAACGCGCGAAAATTTCACCTTTTCTCTGCTGTCGAAAGCAAGGGCCTGCTTCACTTTCGACGACACAGGTACAAAAATGTCGGCTTTGTCGGCTGTCATCACATGAACGAACAGACGGTTGCCTTTACGGGTTGATGTGCCCCATTCCTGTGCCGGGAACGGACTGCCTTCGGTACCGTAGATAGTCTCTCCGTACTGTCTCATCCACTTGCCCATGTCGCGAAGACGCTCGAGTGCCGTAGCCGGCAGCTGGCCGTCGGGTTGCGGGCCTATGTTAAGCAACAGGTTGGCGCCCATGCCCGCAGTTCCCACGAGATAGCGTATAAGAGTAGGCGTATCCTTGTAATTGGTGTCGATAAGTTTATATCCCCACATACCGTTCATGGTCTGGCAAGTTTCCAACGGCAGTTGCGAGATGTCCTGAGTTGAATATCCGGCTGTGTTCTGTCCGGGAATATCCCGCTCGAATATCTGTATATCTTCGCCCGGGAACGGATTTTCGTGATGGTTGTTCCCGACAAGGCATGCGGGCTGCAGTTTGTGAATCATGGCATATTGTTCGTCAAGATGCCAGTTGAAAGGCTCCGGGTCCTCGTCATGATCCCACCAGCCATCGAACCATATGGCCCTTATAGGCCCATAATTGGTCAGAAGCTCTGTAAGCTGGCGGTTCATGAATCCGTAATAGGAATTCCAGTCGTTTACAGTCGAATCCCGTCCGGTATCATGGCCTGTACGGCCCTGCGGATAGTCCTGACGGCCCCAGTCGAGATGCGAGTAATACAGATGAAGCTTAAGGTCGTGGTCGCGGCAAGCCCCGGCAAGTTCCTTTATCACATCGCGTCCGAACGGAGTCGCATCCACTATGTTATAGTCCGACTCAGCGGTATGATACATCGAGAATCCATCGTGGTGCCTCGATGTGAAACAAATATAACGAGCGCCGGAATCTCTGATTGCCTCGGCCCAGGCATCGGCATCGAAGCGTATGGGATAAAATGCGCCGGCCGCTTTCGAATATTCTTCATGCGTTGGGCCATAGTTAAGGTACCATTCCCCTTGGGCGAACATACTGTATATACCCCAGTGGATAAAAATTCCGAAACGGTCGGCCGCAAATTCCCTGCGGCTCTGCAGAACTGCTTCAGAAGGTGTATATTCCGC
>JAIDBM010000014.1 GCA_029056365.1 Muribaculaceae bacterium
GTACCAAAGGGGCAACATCATTCCCGCACGGCGCAGATTCAGCACTTTCGGCGGTGGAGTATAGGCTGGTCTGGCCGAAGCGAGAGCCAGATCGTTTTCCGGATAAAATAAATGTAGTTTCATTGTGCAAAGTTAGCGATTCGTTGAAATCCGTGCAAGCATATTACAAATCAGGGCATCTTCTCACGAAGGTGCCCTGATCGCGTTTTAATGACTTAAAACAATTACATAACTAACATAAAACACATTTTTTTATGGCGATACCGGAAAAATCCGGTCCGTCATTGTTGTCTGAATACTAACAATCTATACTAACCCTAAAATTGAAATTTATGCGTCATTTCATTTATACACTGCAAAGTTACGCATTTTTTCCCACTCATCATGCATGCGTCAGCGACAATATAACTGCCTTAGAACGTCAAATACATGTAACAAATTGACTATCAATCAAATTAACCTTAGTGAAAAAATCTAAAATATAAATATTTTTATGGTGTATAATAATGTTTTACAACATGTTCGTAACAAAATGCAGCTCTGAAGGCTGTTACAATGAAGACAGATTCATCACATCACGCTCAAAAGTATCGCGGTTTACAGCCTTATTTTTCAATCGGTTCCGATACGAATAAATTGTGTTCAGCGAATAATTGAGCACCTGCGCTATACGCGGACTGTCCTGAATGCCAAGACGCACAAAAGCCAGAATACGCAACTCGGTATTAAGCTGCTCATCGTCCTTGAGCACAATCTGCGCGTCCGGTCGGAGAAGCGAATTAACCTGACTGACAAAATCGGGATATATATGCAGGAACGCGTTGTCGAACACGTCATAGAATTCCTTGGTCTGTTCCTCTACAAACTTTCCGGAATTCGTAAGCTTGTAAAGGTCGTCTGCCTTGCCTATGGCAAGTTTTCTGTTCACAATCTTGCAGAAGCTGTTCAGCTTGTCCATGTAAATCGAACATAACGACATAAACTGGCTTATATACACTTCTTTAATCCTGTTCGCCGACCGTAGATTCTGCTGCAGTACCGACATATTGTTCATTTCCCGTCGCAAAAGCACCAGCAATGTAGCCATGCCAAGAAGCAAAAGCAGCATTATCCCGATCACCACATATATCATGCGCCGCCAGGAATCAATCTGTCCGCTGTGGGCCTGCTCGATAAGAGGCATCGACCGGGCCGACTCCACCATACGCATCGAAGCACCGCACTCCACAGCATTTTCAAGAGCTATCGACAGATAACTGTATGCCCTGTCGACATCGCCACGCTCAAACATAATTCCTCCCAGTTCCTGCAGCGACTTTACCTCAAGTGTGCCGGCTGTGAGGTCGGCCAATGCCGATACGGCCAGATAATATGCATATTCATTATCTTCGCCTTCCTCCCTGGCTATCGTGGCGAGATGATGCGCTATACGCGCTCTGTAATCATCGGCTTCACCCTCTTTTTCTATAAGGTTCTGGAAATATGCCTTTGCCCTGGCGTATTCGCCGGTAAGCATATAATATTCGCCGGTTGAGAAGTTCCGTGCCAGACTGCCGACCGGCAGATTGGCCATAAGCCGCTCCTGCATATCAAGGAGACGGCGACCCATGCTTTCGTTGAATTCATCGTACGTTGGGAAAAGACCGTATATGAACGAATACATCTGACGTCCGGCATCATAATAACTTGTTTTAATATCCGAAGGCACTGAAGCGCTGTCGATATTGTCGAAATCATATATTGCCGACTCATGGAATCCGGCCAAAGGCATAAGCGCCGTACGGCGCAGACGGAATCTGAGCGCTTCGCCGTCATCGGCAGCGGTTCTTGAGCCAAGTTCGGCATAAAACATCGCCGAATCGTTATTGAACGATGAATAGCGGTCGATTATGTCGTGCAGAACCTTGATATATGCCGGATTATCGTCCCGGAGCGAGTCGCGCAGAGCGTTTATTCGCTCCTGCCGTTTGGCGATAAAGGCGTTGCGCAGTGGCAATGAATCGTCGAGTTGTTCCAGGGCCTGCTCCACCTCCTTTGCCGAGATTTTTATCGGCACGCCCTGCATAACCGACGGAAGGAATAACAATGCCGAAAGGAGCAATGTCCTTACTGATTTCGGTGCTGATATATTCATGACTTACATATCTTCATTCAAACATAGCATCGATCTGCTGATGGGTGATGGTGCGTATGACCGTAAGACCGTCGGGAGTGAAATCGGGCGACGGCAAAGCCAGAAGTTCGTACAGCAGCGTCTCGGCTTCGGACTGCGTCCACACGGTATCGGATTTCACCGCAGCCGCGCGTGCCATCGACAACGCCACCGGCGTTATAAGCGAATCACGCGCCTCTCCGCTCATGTCGAGCTGGTCGACAAGCTGTTCGAGGAGTTCCGATGCTCTGGCGCCTGATGCCAGCGACGGCACAGCAGTTATGTTCCAAGTATTGTCGCCAAGATAGGCCATGTCGAAACCGAGTTCCGACAATTCCTTCTCGAATGTCTGCAGCGCCACGGTGCCTGTAGGCGACAACTCCACCGCTTCCGGGAATAGCAGCTGCTGCGAATGCACTTCTCCGTCGGAAAGCTGTCGGCTAAAGCGGTCGAAAAGCACACGCACATGCGCGCGATGACGGTCGATGAGCATCAGTCCGGACTTAGTAGGCGTTACAATAAGCCTGTTGTGAAGCGTGAACATCGGAGCGGCCGGCTTCGGATTCTCGAAACCAAGACCGAGGTCTACGTCCGGGGGCGGCGGAACCGTCTGTCCGACATTCTGGTTCAGACGGCTGCGAACGCCTTCCACTGTCTCAGCCCTCGCTCCGAGACGGCTCGCCATCACAGTTTCGGCTCCGCCGTCCACAGGCTTTCCGCCGGAAAGCGCTCCGGTAAAACCCTCATAGAGTTTCTGCCAGTCCTGGTCGACCGATGGCCGGTACGCAGCCGGAGAATTGAACGGATTATACGACGGGTCGACATCGGTTCCAGGGTCAAACCCGGCGGCATCGGGGTCGAAAAACGGTATATCAGGCACATCCTCGCTGTCGAAATCTATCGCCCCGCTGGCATTAGCCTTGCCGAGCGCTTCCTTGACCGAGGCGCAGATTATCTGCCAGATTGCCTGTTCATCCTCAAACTTTATTTCATGCTTCTGCGGATGAATGTTCACATCAATCCGTTCCGGCTCGACTTCCAGGTTTATAAAGTAGCTCGGCTGTGTGTCGGAACTGCTGAGTTCGGCGTAACACGTCAGAACCGCCTTGTGGAAATACGGATGACGCATATTGCGACCGTTTACAAAAAAGAACTGGTGTGCGCCACGTTTACGCGCGAACTGCGGCAAAGTCACAAAGCCGCTTATACGAACTATGGAACTTTCGGTTTCTATAGGTATAAGCTGGTGGTCGAGACTTTTTCCGAACAGAGCCACTATCCGCTGTTTCAACGACGAGCGGTGCAGCTGATGCAACGTAACATCGTTGTGCACCAGCGTGAAGTCCACACCCGTGTTCACAAGCGCAAGGCGTTCAAATTCGTGCACTATATGGCTGAACTCCACCGAATCCTTTTTCAGAAACTTGCGGCGTGCGGGCAAATAGGCGAATATGTTCTTTACCATCAGATTCGTGCCCGGCGCACAGGCCACAGCTTCCTGACTCTCCACCTTTGAATCGGCGATTATGAGGCGCGAACCCACATTGTCGTCCCGGCGCATGGTGCGCATATCAATCTGTGCCACGGCAGCAATCGAAGCCAGTGCCTCTCCGCGGAAACCCATGGTGCGCAATGTGCCCAGATCATCGGCAACAGCTATCTTGCTGGTTGCATGCCGCTCAAATGCCATACGGGCATCGGTCGGCGACATTCCCTTTCCGTTGTCGACCACCTGCACCAGAGTGCGTCCTGCATCCTTAATGATTATTTCAACCGATGTGGCTCCCGCATCGATGGAATTCTCCACAAGTTCCTTCACTACCGAAGCCGGCCTCTGTATCACCTCTCCGGCCGCAATCTGGTTCGCGACCGAATCAGGCAACAAGCGTATTATATCTTCTCCTGACATTCTCCTTTAGCATTTACTCACAACATTAACTTTCTCCGAGCTACTCCTTGACCTCGTAGCTTAATGTCTTGAGATAAAAATATGATATGTAGTCCTTATCTTCCGTTTTAAGCCGCCGGTCAATTTCAGCCCGCATTTTAGCCAGACGCTCCTGCGGAGTCACAACGGTATCGAATCCGTAACTTCCGGCATCCGCGCTGCAACGGCTCTTGTCGGCGCCGGAGTGTCCGTGGCTTTCCTCCGCCGCATCCGCCCCCAGAGCGGCCTCTCTCTCCTGTCGCAACATGTAGACACGTTCGAGAGAATCGATTTCAGCCTTCCCTACCCGGTCTTCGCACAAGATGCCGCGTGCAAGCATTGTCTGTCCGGCGCAATCCGGCGAGAAAGCTCCGTCGATTGCGGCTGTGGCCTCCATCCGCAAGGTATATTCACCGCTCTCACCCTGCATGAACGCATTGGCGCCCCCATGTCGGCTCAATTGTGTGCATATGCCTTCCACCTGTATGGTATCGCCCACAAAGGCAAGCGGATCGGCATACAGATTGTCGACACTGAGCAGGGTGTCGGCAACATCAACCGACATCGACCCGCCGTTACCTCCGCAGGATGCGAGTGCTGCCGACAACAAAAAAACGCCGGCTGCAATTGACAGTATCTTCATTGGACTCATGAGTTAAGTTTCTACAAAATTAATACATTTCCGCGAAACTCGCCAATGTATCCGGCTTATTTCGTTTCCTGATATATTACATTCAACCCTAAATGTGGCAAAAAGGACGAACGCTCAGATAAAAAACTTGTTAAATATGAAAAAATTCCGTAAATTTGTAGCGAATTTTGCTTTACAACGCCCTATGTGCGTTGCATAGATTTATAGTTTTACCAACCAATCAGAAAAAATGAACAAAACGCTAATCAAGAGCTTTCTGCCGGCGCTCATGGCTGTAGCCATCACCGCCTGCTCGGCCGAGGATTCTCCTATGACCGGAAGCACAGGCAGTATAGCTCCGGAAGTTGGCCTCGACACCGAGGTTGCCGCAGCAGCACGTTCCGCACGCGCCCCGCAGGGCGAAATTACCGCAGAAAATCTGGTGCTGGCCCTGACCTCTGCCGACGGCAGCTATTCCAACAGCTGGAACGGTGTATCAGCCTTTCCGCTTGATGAAAAATTCAAGACCGGCGACTACACCATGACCGCCAGCTATGGCGACCTGGAGGACGAAGGCTTCGAAAAACCTTTCTACTTCGGAAGCTCCGACCTGAAGGTAACTGAAAACAACACCACTCGCGTAAGCATCACCGCGCAACTGGCCAACTCCATGGTATCGGTGGAATATTCCGATAATTTCAAAGAATACATGGCCGACTGGAACGCCGAACTACATGCCGCAGGAGGTGAATACATTTTTTACGCCAAGGACGAAACCCGTCCCGCCTATCTGCGTCCGGGAGCCACTTCGCTGAATGTGAGCATAACCAAACCCAACGGTTCCAAAGCCACTCTACAGGCCGCGAACTTCACAAGCGAGCCCCGCCACCACTATCACATAACCGTTCACCTGCGCCAGGGAGCCGGCGATGCCGTATTGGTGGTGCATTTCGATGAGTCGGTCGATCAGGAAGACATCGAAATCGAACTCTCCGACG
>JAIDBM010000140.1 GCA_029056365.1 Muribaculaceae bacterium
GACTCTGATTCCCGGCCTCGATAAAGTAATACACTTTATTATGTTCGCTACTTTTACCGCAAGTATGCTTTTTGATCTCGGCAGGACAAACAAAGCCGCACCTGCAGGCCGATGGATGGCACTTGCAGGTGCGGTTTCTATTGTGTTCGGTGCGGTCGATGAACTGCTTCAGAGTTATATTACCGAAAACCGCAGCGGCGATATCATCGACTGGTTTGCCGATATGGCCGGAATTGTAACGGTTCTTCTTATTTTTGCTGCATGGCGGCATCGACATCGGCACGCAACTCATCGTCCTGCTTGTCGCGACTGAGTATGGTTCCGTCAGGCCCGATAAGAATAATACACGGAATGCCGGTGATTCCGTAGATGTCGGTCGGTATCTGACCGGCGTTCAGAATCGTATCCCATTTAATTCCGTGGTCAATTATAGCCTCGCGTGTGTCGGCCGGGTCATCCCATACGGCAACTCCAACCACATCGAGGCCCTGGTCTTTGTATTTATCATAAAGTTCCTTGAGAACCGGTATCTGACGCTTGCACGGGCCGCACCAGCTTGCCCAGAAGTCGACCAGCACATATTTTCCCTTTCCTACATAATCGCTCAGACGGCTGGTCTTTCCGTCGAATGTGATTTCGAAATCGCGGTATTTTTTTCCGGGCTGTGTTTCCAGGCGGTTGGTAACGGCCTCGGCTGCCTTTGCCACCCGGCGGTATGAAGCCAGACGCGGATTTTTACTTACCACTGAAAGAAGTTCTTCGGGCGACATATACTGCTGTGCCTCCATGAAATAGAAATATCCCAGCGGATTATCTACATTATCCTGCATAGCCTGCTTTATCAGCTGTACGAACTGATTGTATATTGCCTCCTGTTCAGCCTCGGTTGGAGCCGACTGATAACGTGTGGCGAGTTCCACCATACGGTTCTGAAGTTCATTGGAACTGTCGTTAAGCATCGACCCTGCCATAGTGCCGTCGGCCGGACGGTATACCATCGACCCGCCTTCAAGCACAAACTGTGCCCTTGGCCGGCGCTCGCCCTTTATCTGCAAGGCCGCAGGCAGAGGCTCATCTATCACGCCTGTGAACTCCACCTTTTCGCCACTTATTTTCACAGAATCAAGATGCTGGGCGGTATCATAATTTATAAGATAGAGTGTATCGCCCTGCTGATCGGCCGTAACAGGCACAATCACCTTATACTTTTCAACGGCATCGGCCATAGCCGCACCGGAACCGAGCAACAAAGCTGTCACTGCGGCAACAATAGGGTTGGTAATTTTCATGTTCTGAATTTTGTTAATCCACAAATTTAACAACAATAATTGGATTACGGCGATTTTACATGAACCTTTATGGCATATTTTGCATTTTTTTTATTAAGTTTGCAGCATATTTGCATTCGTAAAGAAAACGAACCCTCCTCTCTTTAGCATCAAATGACTAATCAAGACTCTGTTACAAAATATCTTCAGGCATCGATTGCCGACAACTGGGAACATCTTGCTCTGACCGATTTTCAGGGTGTGTCTTACCAATACCGCGATGTAGCGCGAAAAGTGGCCAAACTGCATCTGCTCTACGAGCACGCAGGCATAAAACCCGGCGACAAAATAGCTCTCTGCGGCAAAAACTCATCGCAATGGGCAATAGCTCTTATAGCCACTCTCACCTATGGCGCCGTGGCAGTACCGATTCTGCACGACTTCAAGCCCGACAACATACAGCACCTCACCACTCATTCCGGCTCACGGCTTCTGTTTGTCGACACTGTGATATGGGAAAATCTCGACCCCGATACAATGCCGGAACTTCAGGGAGCCATACAACTGAACGACTTCTCGCTGCTGTTGTCGAGAAGCAAAGCTCTCTCCGCAGCGCGACACACTCTCAACCAGCTTTTCGGCGAACGATACCCCGAACGCTTCACTCCGGGCGATGTGAAGTATTTCGTGCCCGAACCCGATGCGCTGATGCTGATAAACTACACCTCCGGCTCTACGGGCTTTTCAAAAGGCGTGATGATAACACAGCGTAATCTGTGGAGCAACCTGCAGTTCTGCATCGACCATCTGAAATTTCTTGGTCCGGGCGACGGAATAGTATGCATGCTCCCGCTGGCCCACATGTACGGTCTGGTGGCCGATTTCCTCCACACCTTCATAAAAGGCTGCCATGTGTTCTTCCTTACCCGCACTCCTTCGCCTAAAATCATAATGGACGCTTTCGCCACAGTTCGTCCGAAAATGATAATCACCGTTCCGCTTATCATCGAGAAAATCATAAAGACAAAAGTATTTCCTCTGCTCGACAAGCCTCTGATGAAGCTTCTGATGCATGTGCCCTTTGTCGACGACCATCTTCTGAATAAAATAAAGGAAAAACTCGAACAGACATTCGGCGGCCAACTGCAGCAGATGGTAATAGGCGGAGCCGGACTGAGTCCGGATGTGGAAACATTTCTGCGACGCATACGCTTCCCCTTCACGGTAGGCTACGGCATGACCGAATGCGCACCCCTGATTGCCTATGCCCCGTGGGACGAGCAACGGCCTGCATCATGCGGCCGGGTTGTCGACCGCATGGAATGCCGGGTGGATTCGTCCGACCCTGCCAACGTGCCCGGTGTCCTTTGGGTACGCGGCGACAACGTCATGGCCGGATATTACAAAAACAGCGAGGCAACCGACGCCGTGATGTCGCCCGACGGCTGGATGAATACCGGCGATATATGCTCGATTGATGACGACGGATTCATTTACATCCGCGGCCGCGACAAAACAATGATTCTCGGTCCATCGGGCCAGAACATATATCCTGAAGAAATTGAGCAGAAACTCAACAACATGCCATATGTGGCCGAGTCGCTCGTAATTGATGATGAAGGCAAGCTTGTGGCTCTGATATATCCGGATTTCGACCTCGCCCACCGTCAGAAAATGACCGACCCCGAGATTGAAGATCTCATGGACCAGAATATAAAACAGCTCAACACCGAGCTGCCCTCATACAGCCAGATCGCGCGTAAACGGATTTTCCATGAAGAATTCGAAAAAACGCCCAAGCGTTCTATAAAACGCTATCTGTATCAGCACTGACTCTCCGAACAAGGAATACTGCCGGGCGCCCGCCGCACCGGCAGTTGTTCCGATGAATCATAATCATAACCAACCATGTATACATTAAACAGCATTAAGGAAAAAGTGCTCTCCGGAAAGCAGCTTTCCGACGATGAGGCATATGCTTTGCTCGATTTCGACAGCAAGGAACTCCGGGAGGCGGCATCTGAAGTAACATCGCGGATGTGTGCGCCTGTATTCGATTCCTGCTCGATTATAAACGCCCGTTCGGGCCGGTGCAGCGAAAACTGCAAATGGTGTGCACAGTCGGCACACTACAACACAAAATGCGATGTCTACGACATGGTGGAACACGCCGAATGCATGCGTGTGGCCCGCTATAACCATGAACGCGGCGTAAAACGCTTCTCGCTTGTGGCCAGCGGCAAAAAAGTGAGCGGCGATGCTCTGAAAACAATGTGCCGCATCCTCGACGATGTACACCGTAATGTAGGCATTGAAGTCTGTGCCTCAATGGGTCTGCTCGACCGCGACGGACTCCGGCAGCTGAAAGAGGCCGGGGTAAACCGCTACCACTGCAACCTTGAGACAGCACCATCGTACTTCAGGCATCTGTGCACCACCCACACCATCGAAGACAAACTGGCTACAATCGAGGCTGCCCACGAACTCGGCATGGAAGTGTGTTCCGGCGGAATTATCGGAATGGGCGAGACTCCAAGACAGAGAATCGAGTTTGCCCTTACCCTGCGCAAGGCTCGTCCGGTTTCCATTCCGGTAAATGTATTGTCGCCGATAAAAGGCACGCCGCTGGGCGAGACCACTCTTATAAGCGAAGACGAGATTCTTGACACGATAGCCATGATACGCCTGATTCATCCTGCCGTACAGATCCGCTTCGCCGGCGGCCGTGCCCGAATGTCAAGGGAAGCACAGCGCGAAGCCCTGCGCATAGGTGTCAACTCCGGTGTTGTGGGCGACCTGCTCACTACAATCGGTTCGACCATCGACGAAGACCGTCAGCTGGCCAAGGAGGCCGGATATGATTTCTGATGGAACTTACAGCCGCACTGCGAAAACAGACAGCCCAACTCGCCAAGGCCAGACATCGGCGCGAGTCGGGGCTGTTTGTGGCCGAAGGCACAAAATGTGTTCTCGACACTATTGATAATTTCAACTGCCGACACCTGTTCGCCACAGACGCCTGGATTGAAAATCACCAGGCGGACTTGCCGGCACACGTGCCGGTAATCAAAGTCACGCAGTCCGACATCGAACGTATGTCATCACTGTCAACCCCGCAGCCAGTTATGGCTGTTTATGAAATTCCGGCGACTCCGGAGCTGCCCGAAGCCGATGGCCACACACTGTTCGTCGCACTCGACCGGATACAGGATCCCGGAAATCTCGGCACAATCATACGCCTGTGCGACTGGTTTGGCATAAATCACATACTTGCATCCCACGACACCGCCGACGTGTTCTCGCCCAAAGTAGTCCAGGCGACCATGGGAGCCATATCAAGGGTATGCCTGCATTATTGCAATCTGGCCGCCGAACTACATCGGCTCAGACAGTGCATGCCTGTGTACGGCACCTTCCTCGATGGCTCAAACCTATACGGCAGCGACATCGACCGCAGTCGCGGCATAATAGTAATGGGCAACGAAGGAAACGGAATTTCACCCGAAGTCGCTTCATCGGTCAGTCACAGGCTGCTCATTCCATCGTATCCGCCGGGGAATCCCACATCCGAATCGCTCAATGTGGCAACAGCCACTGCCATTATGCTTGCGGAATTCCGTCGGCCTTGAATTTTACCCCACCCCCTTATCCAGACCATCATGAAACAAACAGTTATGATTACAGGCGCCACAAGCGGAATAGGCGAAGCCTGTGTAAGTTGTTTTATAAAAGCCGGCTATAGAGTTATTGCCACCGGAAGAAATGCGGAGAAACTCAACCGGCTCAAAAATGAATTCGGACCCGATTTACTTCCGCTCGAATTCGATGTCCGCCACCGCGAAACTGCCGAGGCCTGCGTGAACAACCTTCCGGACGACTGGAGGGAAATCGACATACTTGTGAATAACGCCGGTCTGGCTCTGGGTCTTGAACCTGAATACCAGGGCGACCATACCGACTGGGACACCATGATTGACACTAACATAAAAGGTCTTCTCTCCATGACCCGCATTATTGTGCCCGGTATGGTGGAGCGCAACCGCGGACATATAATCAACATCGGTTCTGTGGCCGGCGATGCCGCATATGCCAACGGCAACGTATACTGCGCAACCAAGGCTGCCGTGAAATCCATAACCGATGGTCTGCGCATCGATGTCGCCCATACCGAACTGCGTGTCACACTCCTGAAACCAGGCCTGGTAGAAACCAATTTCAGCAACATACGCTTTCACGGCGACTGCGAGCGTGCCGACAAGGTTTACCAGGGAATCACCCCGCTCACCGGCAAAGACATCGCCGATGCCGCACTGTATGCCGCCCAGGCTCCCAAACACGTGCAGATTGCCGAAATGCTTATTCTCGCCACGCATCAGGCGAACGGAAGCACTATTGTGAGAGAATCCAACAGTTAACAAATATTCACGTTCATGTGCACAAATGTTTCTCATGTCTGTGGCTAACTTTGCGGTATAATCAATTACCGACACAAACATCTGAAACTATGGAACACATCGACCGTCAGGCTATTTACTTTTCAATCAATCTGGTGGCTGCTCTGACAACACTGGCCACTGAAATTTTTCTGATGGCATGGACCGCTGGAATCTCCGATGGTTCCGCGGTCGCCGTCAGCGGTCGCATTCTTCTGGCACTGCTTGCAGTGATAGCGATTACAAGCGTAATGTGGCGCATGCCCGCGCGACCGCGCCGGCAATTGCTTATGAGCGCAGGCGAAATGTGGGGATTCACATCTGTAACGGCCTTACTGATATTTGCCGGCTTCGCTGCCGTATGTGCGGGATGCTGATATGCATCCGTCCGATTATTGTGCCCGGCCGAGAATCTCCAGCTCGGTCACATATATCTCGGTTACTTTACGGTTTATGCCCTGCCGGTCCTCCCAGTTGCGTGTGCGCAGGGTGCCGCTGATAAACAGGCGTGTGCCGGTGCGGATGAACTTCTCTACAAATTCGCCGAGTTCATCTGTAGCCACGATATTATGCCACTCAGTGCGTGCGGGCACCTCACTTCCGTCAGGCAACCGCCGTGCAGGCTCGTTGGTGGCAAGTTTGAAAAAAGCCACCGCCCGCTTCTCATAGTACCGCAACGTCGGATCAGTGCCTACATTGCCCATCAATATCACCTTGTTCATGATACAAAGTTACAAAAATTGCCCGAATAGTTATGGTATTTTTTGTAACTTTGTGCCATGAACGACAAATTCCTTCGAGCAATAAACCGTATACCTTTTTTCGCTCCGCTTCTCTTATATATATCGGCTTTCGCCGCTCTGTTCGCACAGTTACAGATATTCCGCGCTCTGATTCGTGAAATCAACGGATGGCTCACCATCGCCCCCCTGACAACCGCCGGCGATGTGGCGCTGATTATGATTCCTTTTGTACTGCTGCGTCCACGATGGCGCTGGATGGTATGGCTGGCCATAGGAGGCTTTACCGCATTCTGCTACGTGAACTTATGGTATTGCCGTGCGTTCTACGACCTGATGCCTGCCGACTCGCTTGGAATGGGCGGCAACATGCAGTCGAGGGT
>JAIDBM010000141.1 GCA_029056365.1 Muribaculaceae bacterium
GCTGCGCAGGTCGGTATGGTCGTCGATAAGAGCCTCGGCATGTGTCCACATCTGCATACGTTTGTAGTTTCGCAGGCCGAGCTGAGTGTTCCGGTATCCCCCACGGGCATCGCCGGCATTCAGACCGAGCACCTTCAGCGACATCGACTGTTCGTTAAGCTGTACAATCTGACTCTGACCCGGATCGGTGATACGGGTTACTCCGGGCGGAAGAACATAGTTCACCGGCTCGCGGCGCGAGTTCTCCTCGATATTCACCACTGAAACATCGAGCTGTCCATCGGCAGGTGCATCGCCCCGGGTGTTGAGGTTGAAATCATATCCACGCCACTCGCCGCGCACAAGTTCAAGAGTGGCAAAACGCAGATGGGTTGTCTGTTTGAAACCTGTAAGGAACATACGCGCAAAGCGGATGGTAGAGAAATCGGAAATCGATCCCACAACTTTTTCATATTCCTTGAGTGGAATCTTGAACTGATACCACTCCACTTCCTGTTCCTTGCCATCGCGGGTCGGAACCAGCGACACCTGCTTGTCGGTGATATAATTGCGGCCCACAACCAGATCTTCAGGACGAATCGACACCTTGTACTGGAAATATCGCTCGTATTCATTGAGGGTGTTGTCCTGGTTTATATCTTCCACGTCAGGGGTGGCCCTCGACGACTGGTACAGCGGATCATCAGCGTCCTCGGGCGACAATGAGTTACCCTCCACACCGTTGTAACGCTTATATCGAGCAAGCACACCAAGACGCTCGGCGTCATAGTCATATCCACGGTAGAAGTGGTAGTTGTCGCCGGCGGGGTCGTTGAAGGGCGAGAATTTGTCGTCCTGCATACGGGCAATCACATCGGGAGAGAGCCGGTTGCGCAAGCGGTCGAGATAGTCGGCATACGTCGGGAATGTGAATTCCTCGTCGTTCGATAGACCGTCCATTCCCACATCCTGTACCACCCTGGCACCGTTGCTGTTGTCGAAACTGTAGGTGAGAGAGTTCTGCGTGCTTACACGCCCCCATACGGTTTCGGTCAGATACTGGTTGTCGCCATCGACAGGAATGCCGTTTTCATATCCTTTCAGTCCGTCCTTAAGTATATCTTCGGATATTTCGCCGAAGTTCAGATACAGGTCTCCGCCGTCATAATTCGGGTTATCCGGATCGAGGAACGGACTCATAAGCCAGAACTGCACGTATTCGATGTTCGATTGCTCGAAATTGGTGTTGTCCATCTTGCGCATTATACCGCCCCACCGGCGCTCAGGCTGCAGCAGGTTTCCTTCGGCATCGATATTCTCGGCATCGAGGTTGTACGGACCGCGTTCGTTCGGATAATACGAAAGGTTCAGAGTCTGTATATAGTTCGTTTCTCCGTAACTCAGCTCGCGCCCGGGGAAAATCTCGCTTGACTTCACCTCGCGGACATACGGGTTCGACAGCTGTTCGAGGTCGCTTTTTATATAGCCGGGAGCCATTGACGAGTTTCGCGATGTAAACAGGCGGTCGATATAATACCAGTTCAGAAGCGCACGGTTCTTGCCGTAATCAACATTGTTGTTCAAAGCGGCCTCAGGGAAAAGCGGGGCGTTTCCTGAATCGTATGGTGTGGAGGCAAGAAACCACGAATAGGGATTACGGAGGTCAATTCCTGTCTGTGTAGCCTCGAAATCATCGACATACGAAGAACCGCGATTGGAACCGCTCTTCTGCTGATGCGGTGCCAGACGTGCATATTCGGCCGTAAGATTCAGGCGCGAAGGCTGTGTGGCGTTCACTGTCGGAATCTTGTTGAGAATATTTGTCAGCCACATGAAATCGCTGTTGTAGGCAAGATTGAAGCCGAACATTGAGTTGTTCACCACCTCATCGCCGATATTGACCTTCTCGGTAAGAGCCTTCTCGCTGAAATGAAGCAAAGTGGCTCCGATGTTGAGATTCCGGTTGACCTGATACTGGAGGTCAAGTCCGAGAAGTGTTTTTCTCTGCAAAGAGAAAAGCGACTGGTTTTCGAGTGTGACACTTATACTTTGGCCTGAGTCGATTATAGCCTGGTTGGTGATGGTGACAATACCCATGGAATAATCGACGGTATAGTCGGAGTTCTCGGTAAGAGTGACACCTCCGGCAGTGACTATTACCGATCCGCGCGGCACATTCATGGCATTGAGTCTGATCTGCGAGCCGCTCGATGCCTGATATTCACCACTGAGTATGAATTTGTTTTTATCGGCGAATTGCCGCGCCACCACCAGCGTGGAGTCGTAGAGCTGCGGGTAACAGTATTGCTCGGCAAGCACCGGATCGCCTATTTTGGCGGCCAGATGGCTGCCGAACGGTTCAGCGACCGGAAACACAATCTTTCCGGTCGACGGATATATGGTATAGCCATCGACAAAGTCGAAAAATCCGTCGGGATTCGACTCCTCGTTACTGTCGAGGCGGTCGAGATTCATCACCTGCAGAAGCGACTGATTGTTGAGTCCGGGCACAGGCAGATAATTGATTTTTGTGCCTGTAGTGTCGCTGAGATACTGAATGTTCAGTTTGAAATTCGATTTCTGCACCTGATACCCGCCAAGCGAATACACGTTCTTCATCATGAGTCTCCACATTGGCAGACGCGGCGATGTGGTGGTGCTCTTGAGCATTTTCAGATACAGCGACTGGTCGGTAGTGGTGATGTCGCTTGAGAACTCACCCACCTGATAAACCTGTCCGCCGTAAGTATACTCATAGGCCACGGCCAGAACCTCATCGGCGTTCAGAGCCGATTTCACCGATATGTATCCGAGTGTAGTGTTCACGGTATACTCGCTCGACGACAGAAGTCTGGCGCTTTCCACTTTCTCATAGTCGCGGCCTCCTTCTATACCATAGGCCGACAACGGCTGAAGCACCTGTGTCACATCGGCTATATTGCGTGCGCCGGGATACTCGGTTTTGATTACAGTAAGCAGGTTATTGGAATTGTTCGATGGATTGGGCAATGCCGGATTCGGTTGCCAGTAGTTGTTCGCCAGCGAGTTTTCCTCGCCTAAGTCCATGAACGCCACAAGATTTCGGCTTTGCTCGTATTTACCGCTCTTGTTGGTTACCCATACCTCTATGCGGGTTATGTTCACCCCCGACGACACAAATGGCACCTTGGAGGCGAAACGGTCGTAATTCTCGCGAAAGAAATGACCAAGGAAAAAGTGCCGGTTCTGGTCGTATTCGTCGGCATTGATTGTAAACGGAGTTGTCTGCACTCCGCCCTTCGAACTCACCGTTTTCGATTCAGACTGCTGCTGCGACACCAGCGCCGTGGCGGTAAGTTTTCCGAACTGAAGTTTGGTTTTGAAGCCGAACAGAGCCGTGCTACCCCGTATCAGCGATGAACCGGTGGTCATCGACACATTGCCGGCCTCGATGCTTTTTACTATATCGTCTTCTTTTCCTTCATAGGCAAGTTTCAGATTCTTGGAATCGAAATCAAATGTCGCATCGGTGTTATATGTCATGTTGAACTTCAGCCTGTCGCCCACCGAGGCATTGATGGTTGCCTGTACCTTCTGGTCGAAGTCGAAGTATGTCTTGCGGCGCGATGATAGCGAAAGCGACGGATTGTCGGTTTTGTTGCTCTTGATTCCCATCTGCACCTGCACCGTACCCTGTGTCTTGAGCTGTACCCCTCCCGGGCCGAATATCTTGTCAAGGGCCCCGAGCTGGAAATTCATGTCCAGGATATTGAACGGCTGCTTGTCTTTTCCCTGGTTGACCATCGAGTTGCGCTCATGGTAATACCGCTCCATCGATTTGCGGAACTGCCAGTTGTTGTACTGTGCCTCGTTGAGCATGAACGGTGTGGCAATGTCCATGTCGCCCACCTTTGTACGAACTACATAGCACCTTGTAACGGGGTCGTATTCGGCTGTAGTGGTTATGTTCGAGGGCGTGTCGAGGTCGTAGGCGAATTCCTCGCGCATAAGGTCCTCGTAGGTCTGAGGAACTGTCTGGGTTGTGCCGAGTGGCAACATTATACTGTCGGCGACGGCACCGGCCGAGACTTCCGACGGGTAAGCGGCAGGCGCGGGCGGAGCCATGGCCGGCTGCGCCTGCGGACGCGCCACGGCCATATACGCCACGGCGGCCATCATGCCGATAATTGACACGATCGCCGACCGTTGTTTTTTCGCACGCGACTTTCCGCGCTTGTGAATATGTGAGGTATTCTTTTCTTTTTTCATTGAATTAGCGGACCCTGCGCCCTACTTTCCGACACCATTCAGGCTCTACATCATAGGCAAAGCCTTGCGTATGGCCACCTCGACCTTCAGTCCGGGCTCGCTGTCGAAAAGTTTTCCAAGCACTTTCCGGCTCTGCTGGGCGGTAAAACCGAGCATCACCAGAGCTGCCAGAGCCTCTTCGAAGGCTTCGCTGTCGGCAGGCGACTGCTGTATTAACGTAGCATCACCCGATTTTATTTTATCGCGCAGGTCCACCAGTATGCGTTCGGCTGTTTTCGCGCCTACACCCTTCACGCTTTTGAGGCGCCGCAGGTCGTTGCCCGATATCACCGACGGAAGTTCCTGAGCCGGAATGGAACTGAGTATCATGCGTGCTGTTCCGGCCCCTACTCCGCTTACCCCCACAAGCTGACGGAACAGTTCCCGCTCGTTTTCGTCGAGAAAGCCGAAAAGGGTCCAGGCATCGTCGCGAATCGACTCATGCACCCAGAGAACTGCTTCGGTCTGTCCGTCCAGCGCCGAATATGTCGGCAAGGTTATATTAAGCTGATACGCCACCCCGCCGGATGTCTCCAGCGTGGCGGCGGCAGGGTTCAGACGCACCAGGCGTCCGCGTATGTATTCTATCATTCTTCAGTCCTTCTTATTCCTCGTTTGAAAACATGAAATCCCATGCAGGAAGCATCTGCGGTTTCTGTTCAAGAAGCTTAAGTGTCGCCTCGGGCAGATATTTCCGTTCCACCACCAGCCGGAACAGATATTCATCCATCCACGGGTCGGTGGCAAGCAGATGCCCGTCGTTGGCACCTGGCCCCCAGCTGTTTTCTATAAGCCAGGCACCGGGCCGGCCACTGGCATCGAGATCCACTCCGACAAGAGTCATGGCATGTGTCGAAGCGCTTGCGCGGCTGAGTATGCGGTCGCGTTTCGACATATCCATCGGCACACCCATAAGAGACTCGTAATCATAATTGGCGAGGTCGAGGGTTCCGTTCTTACGGTCCATCTGCTTGCCGACATCGCAGCTGAAGTACATGGCAGTGGAGTCTTTTATCGAAGCTATCGCAGCCGCTTTCACCTCTTCCATAGGCAAATTCAGATAACGCCAGTTCGCACCATCATAGGTGTGCCGGTCGTAATCAATCTCATAAACTTTATAGTACTCTCTTGTAGGGTCGTTCATCAGCATCACATAATCGTTCTGCAAATTATTCCCGAAGTATTCGGCATAGAATTCTTTCGGGGTATATGTGCGTGTGTCCACCACATTGCCCTTGCTGTCGCGGCGTTTCCAGCTGAATTCCGTCGGGGGCTCTCCGAGAGTGAGCGCAAGCATGCGGTATACCTCGGCAAGCATCTGCTGTTTGCGGGCTTCAAGTCCGGCTGCCTTGGTCCCTTCGGCAGCCATACGCCGCAGTTCAATGCCGTCGCGCCTGAGTTTGGTGCCGAGGAGCTGACGCAGACGCGATGTGTTCTCGCTGCTGTATGTCTCGGGCATTGCCTCCCGGGGTACAACACCGTATTTCGATACATTGTCCGCCAGACCGGTAAACTGGCCGCCATCGCTGATGGGATTCATGAAAAGCCAGTCGACCATACGGTCGTCGAGCGGTTTGTCGACACGGTCGATAATTCCCTGCAGGAACAGATTGGCCTTCTCGAGCTGGTCGTAGAAAAAATTATAGTTCTGCGACAGCTCAAGGCGCGACAAATCGTGGTTTTTCATCGCCTGTGCCCTGAGTACGTTCAATCCGGTAAAGAGCCAGCATCGGCCCGAAGCCTTCTGGTCGGTGATGCCCTTGCTGGGCACACGGTGGCTCACCTCGGCGTCAGCGCCAAGCCGCGCATGTCCGCTACGGGCAAGTGTGTTGATATCTGTGGCTGCCATCGCGTTCTGCAAGGCGCGGTCGGAAGCGTTGTTCTGATACGTGTCGCGGAGTTTGCCAAGCATATCGGCCGAAATGCCTCCGTGATTATGTGCGCCGAGCGATACAGCGCCAAGCATCAGCATGGATGTCAGTAGTATTCTCATTTGAACGGATGTAATTGGTTATGACCGCAAATTTACTGTTTTTTTGTGAAATCGGCAATATCATGTTTCAAATTCCGTTAATCACACATAGTCAATTTCTCACAACATGAAACATTTATTCAGTCTTCTCTCGTTCCTGGTCATAGCCGGACTCTCCACCTTATCGGCCCAGACGGACACAGGCCCCATGTGGGGCATACGCGCAGCCTTTGATGTGAATATTCCCGGAAAATGGCATTTCAGCAATGGCGGTCACAGCGTGAAAATGTACAAACAAGGCTACGGCGGCTCTCTCGGGGCCGTGTGCAACCTTTATCTCGGCAAAGGTTTCTTCCTTGAACCCGGAGCATCGGTTTTCTACGACAGTTATTCCTACGACAATTTCACCATACTGAATTCCACCGACAGCAGCGACGGAATCTTCGACCCGACAATCTATAAAGTGGGCCTGCGTGTTCCGCTTGTAGTCGGCTACACTTTCGGTTCCGATAAATTCTCAATGTCGGTATATACAGGTCCGGAAGCAAGTGTGGCTGGCTGGTATACACATCTGACGCTGCCGACGCCTAGTCGAGTGGAGATCT
>JAIDBM010000142.1 GCA_029056365.1 Muribaculaceae bacterium
AATTCCATAATCCGGAACCAGGCCTTGTGATAGCCGAGATAGAATTGCCTGATTCGGGGCATGCGGTTGAACTGCCCTCGTGGATCGGCGAGGAAGTAACAGGCAATCCCCGCTACTACAATTCGGTTATCGCAGCCAGTATGTAGAGCGCATGCCTTGAAATTTCGCGCAACCGGCGAGACGAGCATTCGCCACCGTATTTTCACCATTCGCGGATTTTTTTGTAACTTTGCAGCGTGAAAAAGAAGGCATCGAAAATATTCGCCGTTCTCACGCTTGTGCTGTTCGTGAACTTCATGTTCTCGAACACTGTTTTCGTGCATTCACACCATACCGACGACGGCCGCAGAATCACTCACTCACACCCCTATCTGCCTTCGTCGCATCACAGCCACAGCGCACAGAGCCTGTCGCTGATATCGCTGATGAACATAAGCGCGGCATCTGCCGAAGCTGCATGCCCTATCGTGCATACTGCCTTGACGCAGCTTTGTGTTACAATGGAATGCCATTGCTCCACATATGCACGTATGGCGGAACTACCCTGCGAGAATCCGCGCGGACCTCCGGCAATGTAGAGATATAAGAGCCGGTTCGACAATAAATGTCAGAGCCGGCTACAGGTTCATCCATTTCCGTTTATCACTACAACAAACAATGACACGAAAAATAATTCTTGCACTGGCAGCAATCGCTGTCAGTGTGATGTGTGCGTATGCACAAAATACAAAAACCACCGATGCCAATATCACAGGGCATGTGGTTGATGCTGAAAACGGCGAACACATGCCCGGCTGCGTAATAAAAATTCTGGGAACCAGCATGGCCACGGTAACCGATGCGTCAGGCCATTATGTGTTCCGCGACCTCAAACCTGGCAATTACACCCTTGAAACCAGCAGTGTCGGCTATGTAACCACAAAACTGAGCGCAGACGTCAAGGCCCGGCAGACTGTGGAGCTGAATTTCGTCATACAGCCCGATGCCTTTATGCTCGACCAGGTTGTGGTAACTTCTTCAAAAAGCGAAACAAAGCGCCGCGAAAGTCCGTCGCTGGTGAATGTGCTCAACAGCGCCACCTTCCAGCGCTTAGGTGCATGCTCGCTCGCCGACGGACTCGACTTCCAGCCGGGAGTCCGCGTTGAAAACGACTGCCAGAACTGCGGATTCACTCAGGTGCGCATCAACGGACTCGATGGCCACTACTCGCAGATACTGATGAACTCACGTCCGGTTTTCTCCGCGCTTACCGGAGTATACGGTCTGGAACAGATACCCGCCAACATGATCGACCGCGTGGAAGTGATGCGCGGCGGCGGATCGGCCCTCTTCGGTTCATCGGCTGTAGGCGGAACCATCAACATAATAACCAAAGACCCTATGACCAACTCTGCGGAAGTAGCGCACCGTCTCACGTCGATAGGCCCGTCGGGAGCCTTCGACAACAACACCACTCTCAACGCTTCGGTAGTTGCCGACAACGGACTTGCCGGACTGTTCATCTACGGACAAAGCCGCTACCGCGACGGCTACGACCACAACGGCGACGGATTCACTGAAGTGGCCCAGCTGAAGACACAGACACTCGGAGCACGCGGCTTTTTCCGCACCTCCGACATAAGCAAGCTCACCGTAGAGTACCACAACACCCACGAATACCGTCGCGGCGGCGACCAGCTTAATGTACAGCCGCATATGGCAATGATTGCCGAACAGACCGACCACCACATACATGCCGGCGAGGCCACCTATGACCTCTGGCTGCGGGACCACCGCGACCACCTGTCGATTTTCGCCGCGACACAGAACACACGCCGTCAGAGCTACTATGGTTCCGACATGGACCCGGACGCCTACGGACGCACCTCCGATGTAGTGATTACCGCCGGCAGCCAGTGGACTCATCCTATCGACCGCTTCATGTTCATGCCTGCCGAACTCGTAGCCGGTGTGGAGTATTCATTCAACCGCCTGCGCGATGTCACACTGGGGTATAACCACGATAGCAAGCAGTGTGTACGCATCTACAGCGCGTATCTGCAGAACGAATGGCGCGACGAACGCTGGGGATTTCTGGTCGGAGCTCGTGTCGACAAGCACTCCATGATACGCAACGCCATTGTCTCGCCTCGTGTGAACATAAGGTTCAACCCATCGAAAAACGTGAATTTCCGTGCTTCGTACTCCACCGGTTTCCGTTCTCCTCAAGCTTATGACGAGGATTTCCACGTAGCCATAGTAGGCGGCGAACGCGTCATTACCGTTCTTGATCCGAACCTTAAACAGGAAAGCTCGCAGAGTGTGAGTCTGTCGGCCGACCTCTATCACCGCTTCGGAAACGTACAGACCAACCTGCTTGTCGAAGGCTTCTTCACCGACCTGCGCGATGTGTTCGCGCTCAGACAACTCGAAGGCACGGACGCCATGGGAAATGCCGTGCTGGAGCGCTACAACGGCAGCGGAGCACGCGTTATGGGCATAAACCTTGAGGCAAAGGCATTTTTCTCAAGCCACTTCGACATGCAGGGCGGTGTAACCGTTCAGAGCAGCCGTTACAAACAACCCGAACAATGGAGCGACAATCCTGATGTGCCGGCGGAAAAGCGCATGTTCCGCACTCCGGATATTTACGGTTATCTTACAGCCAACTGGGAAATAACACACCACCTGACCGCCACTCTGAACGCTACCGGAACAGGACCGATGACAGTGCAGCACATGGCAGGCTCCGGCACAGACATAGATCTGGCGGTGCGCACACAGTCGTTCTTCGACGCATCTGTAAAGTTCACCTATAATTTCAAGCTGTTCAACCGTGTGAATCTTGATGTGTCGGCCGGCGTAAGCAACATATTCAACTCATATCAGAACGATTTCGACCTCGGACCGACCCGCGACTCGGGGTATATCTACGGTCCGGCGCTTCCGCGTTGCGTCAATGCCGGAATATCAGTCAGCCTTTGACACCCTGCGGTAGCGGACCTTACCTGCATACAGCGGAAAATACAACGTGAGACTTGAGCCATCGACAATATCGGCACTGGTCTCACGTTTGTGTACCGCACCCGACGGGTCGATCCACTCAAGATCATAATGGCCTATGAATCCGGTGGGTCTCAGATAGCCCTTTATCCGCATCTCTCTCCATGCCGTGGCATTGGTGCGTGCGCCGCCAAGATAAATGATTTCGTATCCGTTGTTGTCGGAGGCCTTGACGGTGGCAAGGCGGTAGTCGCCGCCAACGCTGAAAACCCGGGGATCGGTATCGCGGTCGAAATATATCCAGTAGCCTTCGCACACATCGGTCGACGCAGCAAGATAGGCGTCGAGTTCTTCTGTGGAGTCAAACCGCGCGAAGCTGTAGGGTTCCGCCTTTTCCACTCCGAGAGAGCAGCGCAGCAATTCGGATTCACTGCCGCAGAACCACAACATCTCACCTGCGTCATGAACCCGGAACGGAACCTCGCGGGTCCATAGGGCCTCTTTCTGTCCTATGGTCACATACGAACCGCTTCGGTTCGACACCAGTTTCAGAGAGTAGTCGTCGGAAGCAGGGTCAAGTCCGCTCTGAATCGTGGCGCTGTGTATCGGAGCGGCAATGCCGCCGGAGACTTCGCTCAGCGTTACCGTCAGCGGCAAAGCCATCAGACGGTCATCGACCGGACCGGCCTCACGCAGCAGACGGCAGCTTCTGTAGTTGGCCGAATCGATGCGGTTGTATACGAGCGTAATGTCAAGCCGCCGGTGCGACGGCACTCTTACACGCAGATGTGCGTTAACCGCCAGACAGACATCCGGAAGAATATCCCTTACAGTGTCGGCCGGCATCCATTTCACCGGCGGCCTGTAATATTCCTGACGTATGTTTCCGGGAATCTGCGCGAATGCCGTGACGGCAAACGCGACTGCGGCGGCTAATGCAAAGGCTCTCATCGCTTCAATCCCGACATCAGTCCGCACACTCTGTCGACGAATTCCTCGCGCCCGAGGTCATAAGGCAGATAATGGAGCCTGAATCCGCGCCTCTCCATGCCTCTGAACCATGTCATCTGACGTTTTGCAAACTGGTGAATTGCAATTTCAAGCCCGGACACCATTTCATCATAAGTAAGTTCACCGATAACATGGCGGGTTATGAAGCGGTATTCGAGTCCGTAATACATCAGGTCGTCGGCACTGACACCGTTCTCAATCAGAGAACGTATTTCATCGACCATTCCTGCGTCAAGTCTTGCCTGCAGCCGGGCGCTGATGCGTCTGCGCCGGTCGTCACGCGGAATATCCACTACCACTATCAAGGCATTTTCCGAAGGACTGCCCTGCATTCCGGCCGCTGCCTCGGGGTGTTCCCTGCAGTAGGCGGCTATTTCTATTGCCCGTATGGCCCGGCGCGTACTGTCGACATCGGTGGTGTTATGCATCGGCTTCATGGAAGCCAGTATTGCGGTAAGTTCTTCCATTGATTTGCCGCGCAGGCTTTCCCTTAACTCCTCGTTGGCCGGAACCTCAGGTAGCCGGATATCCTTGCATACCGACTCCACATACAGTCCGGTACCTCCGCAAAGCAGAGGCTGCCGGTTCCGGGCACGTATGCCGTCGATAGCCTCGCGGCAGTCGCGCAGATATTCGTACAGATTATAACGGTAGCCTGCAGGGGCGATGTCAATCATATGGTAAGGAACCTGACCGTATTCGTCAAGGTCCTTGCCTGTGCCGAGATCCATACCTCTGTATATCTGACGTGAGTCGGCGCTTACAATCTCTCCGTCGAGCGCTCTGGCCAGATCGACCGCACGCGATGTTTTCCCTGAAGCAGTCGGCCCTGTGATGACAATAAGTGGGGTTCCCATCATTTTCCTGATTTCTGAAACAGCAGATAACGGTTTATGAAACGCCGTATTCGGTAGAGCGGCCGGTCTTCATTGTTTCTGGCCACGTGAAGCCAGCCGACATCATTGTAGTCGACATCCCATTCCTTCATGTCGCGCAGTCTGAAAGTAGGCTGATAATGGCGTATCGGATATAAACGGCGACCTTCGCGGTCGTATGTTTTCCAGGCCATTGTAATGTTATGTATGCGGTAGAGTTCGTTGGTTATATACGGAGAGAGCGTATCGGCCATGAGCAGGCGCTGAATATCATCGAACGTACAACGCCGTGCATCAGGCAGCAGCTCCGAATCGTCAGGAAGGAACACCGCGTAGTGAAGCACATTGGCTCCATTGGCATATATTCCGTTCTCATACATGAAGCGTATCGGGCAATCACATTCTCCGATGTCCTTTGTTAGTATGGCACGGGCCTGTGCCGCCGGAAGTTCGCCTGCGGCACGGTCAATTACATTTACCGACGGTGTATCCCAGTCGCCGTTCTCTCCCTTGCTCAGCAAAAGGCAGTCGCCGCTGAAAAAAAGATAGCGCACGAGTGTGAACTGCGAATGCAGACGTTTTTCGCCATGGTGTCCTGAAGCCACTGCATCGTACATTCTGAAGTATCTTATGACCATGTAGCCGAGCGAGAACACGTACAGAGCCAGCGGCAATACGAGGAAAAAGAATCTGTCGGGCGAATTCAGGTTCACATTGATGTAAAAAAAGAAATAATACAGTGCGGCCACCACGCTTATCACGGACGAAAGCACAAGAATCAGCCACAGCTGATAGCGGGATTCCCGCGAATAGAACGCTGCCACCGGACTGTCGCCGTTATAATATCCGTTTGAAGCCTGACAGCGTCGGCAACAGCTGTTGTGCTGTTCCACCACTATGCCGTACAGACTCGCGGCACACATCAGCGGATACACCACCATCGATGTTATGAACGGCAATGCCGGGTTCTCGGCCACTACCGCAGGTATAACCTTTGGCGAATAGACAATGTTGATCAGCGCCATTATCACGGCCGCCGCTCCCATTGCCGACATTGTAAGCCAGATTACCAGCGAGCAACCGGCGAGCTTATGACTTGAATCAATCCGCCGCCGGTGGCCCACCAGCAAAACATAAGCCATCAGAAGGCATATCAGCGGAAGCCACATAGGAGGCACCACGACAGATGCCAGAGTTACTAATGCGGGAGCCCCGAATGCCGTGGCCCAGTTGCGCCACAATGAGCGCACAGTGTTTGTGGTTATATCGGTAGTAGACATTTATCCTTATCAGTAGGGTGCCGCAGGCCTCCGTCAACAGCCTGTATAAAACGTATTACAGACCAGAAGGCTCCACGACACCCGCTGTTTACAAAAAACTATTTTTCCACCTTCTGCAGCAGATGGCGCACCGCGCCTACAAGCTGCGCGTCATGGCCACGCAACACTTCTGCAGGAGTGTTATATATCACAACATCCGGAGTGAGCAGAAGGTTCTCCAGCGCGTTGCCCTGCATGTCGGTGCAGGTAACCTGCGGAATTCCGAACACCATTGTCGGGTCAATCTGGGTTTCCCACCATACGGCAGTCATTGTTCCTGGCACAGGCGCACCTACAAGATCGCCCACCTTAAGAGCCTGATAAGTGAACGGTGTTCCGTAGGCATCGGAATAATTGGCTTCGTTCACAAGCATCACCGATGGTTTGGTCCACTGCGAGAACGGCTCGCTGCCTATGTATTGTCCGCGCGGAGTGAAGCGCACATATTCCTTGCCGGAAAGGAGCAGGGCCAGATCGTTGTGCAGCCAGCCGCCGCCGTTATAACGGGTATCCACTATCACGGCATCGCAATTGCGGTATTTTCCGAGAATCTGGTCGTAAGTGCTGCTGAAGCTCGGCGAATTCATTCCCTGCACATGCACATACCCTACTCTGCCGCCGGAAACGCTGTCAACCACATGCTGGTTGTGCTCCACCC
>JAIDBM010000143.1 GCA_029056365.1 Muribaculaceae bacterium
AACCGAGTTCACCGCACCGTCGTCGGTCACAGCTACTTCCGTGTTATAATCGAGTTTCTTCATATATATTGTTGTCCGGCCCTACAAAAGCTATCACACGCGAGTTGGGTGCGAATACCGGACGACGCTGCTGACTGAACTTAGCTGAAAGAGGGCGAAGCAGTTTCGATCTAAGCTCATACACATAATAGCTTGCCGTGAACGAATGGCGATAGATAGGCCGTACATCGCGCCATATCAGCACCTTTGACCCATCGGGACTCAGTTCGAATCCCTCGGCGCTCTCGATTACAGTTTCTCGCGTAGAAGCAAAATCCACCAGTGTGCCTGTAACCTTGCCGGATTTCACATCACGCCGCTCGATAGTTTTCCCATCGTCCGACAAAGTCAGATATGTATCGGCGTCGAGCATCTGTCCTATGCCGGGAGCCTTGGCCGCTGCATTGCGCGGATACACATAAGGCGATATTTCTTCTACCGGAGTGGCTGCACCGGCCGCCATCGAGGCCGATACAGCTATTGCGGCTACAAGAGCCGGAAGTCGTAATTCAATCATATTAAAATAATGATAACTGAACGTCATCGGCCGGATTATGCTTACGTCGGCTCTGACGTGGGGTTTCTTTATCGATTGTGGGTTTTGAACTTTCATGCGAATCGGTTGTCCAAGTCTCATTGTTGAACTGTTCATCCAGCTCATCCAGCGCCTCGTCGGTAATACGAGGCATTTTCGGACCAGGTCCGGACACCTTAGGCTGCTCTGCGCCCGTATCTGCGGAAGTGTCGCAGCCGTTGAATTCAGGCGCAGCTTCAGGCGCCGACAAATCGGCTCCATATGCGGTTGCCGGCCTGTCGGCGGCTACTGTTTCCAGTTCGGCCCTTGCAGCCTCAAGCTGACGCCGCAAGTCGGCCTTCTCTTTCTTGAGTTTGCCTATCCTCACCTCGCGCTTGTCGAGCTCGGCCACCAGCACTGCCAATTGTTCGTTCACTGCCTGTGCCTCGCTTACAATAGCCTCGGCCTCGGTCAGACGGCCTTTGGTAAGCTCGAGTTCCTTTACTGTTGCTTCAAGTTCCTGTTTCTGACGATTGACCTCCTCACGGGCTTTGGCCGCCGACTGACGAAGATCACCCATCATGGCCTCGCTAATGGCATGCATGTCGCTCTGCTTGTCGACTGCCTCATGCAAGCGTGCGTTCTCCTGAACCAGACTGTCGTTCTTGCCTGCAAGCTCATCGGCTACGGCCTGGAGCTGACGACACTTGTCGGCAAGTTCCTGGTCGCACCCCTGCACCTGCGCCACCTTGAGTTTATTGAGCATCGATCTGTTTTCAAGCTGCAACTGCTCACGCTCCGAATCCAGAGTGGCTATCTGCTGCTCGAGTTCGCGTACTCTGTCGCCAAGAGCACGTTTCTGCCTGTCGGCACTGAGCTGCCTCTCTTTCATGGCACTTCGGGCATCGTCGATTTTTTTCGACTCTCCTCGCAGACGTTCGATTTCGGCAGCCAACTCGCGGTCGCGCTGTTCTCTCGCCTGGTCGAGACGCTTTGTCACAGCGTTCTCAAAGCTGTCGAAATATGATTTTATGGAATCGTCGAGTGTGTTGTATATATATTCACTCTGGGCTTTAGTATCAACTGAATTGCGAATAAAATCGGGCATGGCTCCATTGAACACCGCCACCACATGGTCGAATATCCGGCTTCGCATCTGGACGCTGAACTCAAGAGCATCCTCCTGAGCGGCCGGCGCCTCGATGTTTTCAACCGCTTCGGCTGTGTCAGCTTCTGCTCCGGCGGACGGTTCTTCTTCAGTATCGCTCATCAATTCATCGGACAGATCGTCTCCGAAGCCGAGAGCATGTTTTAGTTTCGCGAAAAATGACATCTGAATCTATAATCTTCTATTAATGTTATTCGGTAATTTCGTTGGATGAGCTGTTTCCCGGTTTCAATACCACTCCGACACCACGGCGTCCGTTTATTGCCACTTCTATCGGCTGTGGCAAACGCACAACACGCAGAAATTCGCTCTCATATTCGGCCGGCTGCGAGTCGAGCCACTCAGAGTCGTACAACCCGGAGTCGCTTCCGGTATCAATGGTGAAATACCCCACCCCGAACGATGTGAGATTGTGGAAGAAATGTGTTCCCTGGCTCGGCTCTATTCTGTAATCAGGAAGCGATGCCTCCACAATAAGCCGCGATGCGGATATATCGGACCATTGCACAGGTATGCCAAGAGCCTCGTCGCTCGAACCCCAGCGTCCGGGTCCGATCAGTATATAGTTTTCATTCCGTTCTATAAATTTCCGGTTCAGTCCACCGAGTTCGGCTGCGATGGCCCGGTTGTTCGCCGAATCGAAGTTTCCGGTACGCACATATACTATTGTGGTGAGATTATCGATACGGCCATTGCCCAGCGCGGTATTGCTACGAAGCAGCAAGCGCGATTCTTCAACTTCGAGCGCCACGTCATCGACAAGTTCCTTGCGGTCGATAATCGGTCTGATCTGAAGCCAGTATATATGACCCTTCGACTCCGACTGATTATTCGCATCACGTGTGAGGTTGCAGGCGAATTCAATCTCCACCGGACGCTGCATGGCCGACTGGCCCTGCTTGAGCATGAAATCGATGGCCGGAGCAAAAGGCACCACCCGGTCGCGCAGAACATTGGCGAAAGTCACCACCCGGCGTCCTCGGCCGCGTTCATAATCATATATCATTCCGTCGTTGGCGTCGTAGGTCGACACCATATAACGCAGCACCCCGGTGTCGGCAAACTGCTGTACCGGCAGTTTTTCGAGATTGAACGAATCGTCGGCCGAGAATTCCCTGCCGGAATCGTGAACCGGAAGCGCATACAGATTGCGCTGCGTGTCGCGCAAGGCAAGATCAATGGTCGAGGTCTGGAGCACCTTGTCGGGATGTAGCGGCGAGAAACGCAGACTCACGCCTCCGTCGACTATATATTTTCCGAGACCTACCGCTATTTCAGCAACTCCGTCCTCAGCCTGCTCATCGCCCAACGGATAATAGTTGAGCGAGCGCCCCACACCCGATAACGACGGGAAATAATAATCGCCATGCTCATGACCTGCCACCTCCTGTATGATCACAGCCATTTTTTCCTGGTCGATTACATTGCTGGTAGCCGTCATATACGCCTTGGATGCCTTATAGAACACCGAGGCATACACGCCCTTGATTGCCTCGCCGAGCATTCGCATACGCTCGTACGGGTCGGGGTGGCACGGCACCATATAGGTGGAATAGATGCCTGCGAACGGCTGGTAATGCGAGTCTTCGAGCAGACTTGACGACCGCACGGCAAGAGGTCGGTCGATAACTTCGAAAAGTGCGAAGAAATCCTCGATTAGCGATTCCGGAAGCCTGGCGGCAAGAAAATGGTTCAGTATATCGCTGTCGGGAATATTGCTCAGTGCCGTCGGATACAGGCGGTTCGAAGCCATGAACTCATCAAATACATCGGTACACAGAACCACCGTTCTGGGTATCGTTATAGTCATGCCATAGAAGTTATCGCATATCGGGTTCTTCTTGATTATGGAATCGACAAACGCAAGGCCACGGCCCTTTCCGCCAAGACTGCCCTGACCTATTCGGGCGAAATTCGAATAGTGGTCGAACCGGTCTTTTTTGAACACAGCCACAACGCCCCGGTTCTTCATCTTGCGGTATTTTACTATTAGATCGAAGAACAGGCGCCGGGCCTGCGGAGCATCGCCTATTGAATTGAAACGGTGTTCCTTTATCACCTCGGCTATAGGGAAAAGTGCGCGGCTGTAGAGCCAGCGCGATATGTCGTTGTTCAAGGCATGGTGATACAGAGCCTCATCGGGCACTTCAAGTATATGACGCTGAAGGTCTTTCAGATTCCGTATCGTCATGAGTTCGCTGCCATCATGCGGATTGCGTATGATAAAGTCTCCGAACCCGAAGTTTTGCATTATGGCTTCGCCGAGGTCCACCGGCAGTTTTTTAGAATTCTTGTCGAGAAAAGCCACACCGAGTTCTCTGGCGGGTTCGGCGTTTTCGGTTTCCGATGATTCCACTATCACAGGCAGAGTCGGGTCCTTCCGATGGAGATATTCAACCAGACGGAGTCCGGCCTTCGAGTCCTTTTCTCCACAACGTTTGAACGACACATCGGTTATAACACCGAGAAAATGCCTGCCGTAACGTTCGTACAGCGCCACCGCCTCTTCGTAATCGCGGGCAAGCATCACCTTGGGTCTGCCCCGCATTCGCAGCATCTGCTCATGTTCGTTAAGCGCCTCGGTGCTGAACGCCATCGATTGTTTAAGCAAAAACTTGTATATATGCGGAAGCACCGATGAATAGAACCGTACCGAATCCTCAACCAGCAATATCATCTGGACACCTACGTTGTCAATATCAACTGCATTAAGTTTATCCTCCAGCAGCTTTATTATGGCCAGCAGGAGGTCCATGTTGCCGAGCCACGAGAATACATAATCGATGCTCGACAGGTCTTCGTTTTCCAGTCGGCGCGACACCTCCTTGCTGAACGGAGTCAACACCACTATCGGAATCTGCGGATATCTGGCTTTTATGTTCCTGGAGCCTTCGAATGTCTCCGACAGATCCACACCGGGCATGGCTATCACCAGGTCGTAATGTTTGCGGGCAAGCTCGTCAAGCGCCTCGCTCACATGCGACACTCTTGCCACCCGCGGAGGTGAACTGAGATTTAAAGCCACATATTCGAAATACAGCTGTTCTTCCACTCTGCCGTCTTCTTCCATCATAAACGCATCGTATGGCGAGGCTATCAGCAGAACATTGAAAACACGGCTCTGCATCAGGTCCTGAAAGGCGGTATCTTTCAGATAAAGTTGGCTTAAGGCTTCTTCATTCATCGTTCGGCTCGGATTAATATCACAAAGTTAGTGAATTGCCCCGATATTTACATCATTTTTGAAAAAAAGTTATTGTTTTTCTTCTTCACTTACAAACCGGGCGCTTTTGGCTTTCGCTTGTCCGTTTCATTTTTTTTATTTAACTTTGCGCCTAATATCATACTTAAACATTTACCAAATTCTATTACCTGATGAGGACAAGACTCCTTTCTATTTTTGCCTCGGCGGCGCTACTGACGACATCGATGAGCGTTTCGGCCGCCAACCCATACGGCATACCCGACAATATTCAGGACGGCAATATCCTGCACTGCTTCGACTGGAAATTTTCCGACATAATTTCAGAACTGCCCGCCATAGCGGAAGCCGGATTCGGCGCCGTACAAGTGTCGCCGGTACAAGGAAACTGCGCCACCAACGCCGAATGGTTCTATGCATACATGCCCTACGACTTCGCCTTCAAGGCCAACGGAAACGGCTCGCGCACCCAGCTGCAGCAACTATGCCAGAAGGCTGCGGAATACGGCATAAAGATAATTGTCGATGTTGTGGCCAACCACGTGAACCAGGCCTCCGGATACCACCATACCTGGTGGGATTCCAACGGACGAGTACGCTGGAACGGCGGTGTCGACTACGGCAACCGTTATTCAATAACCCACAACCAGCTTGGAGAATACGGCGATGTGAACTCCGAAGACGCCGAAGTACAGGCCCGCGCAAAAGAATTTCTTGAAGACCTCAAAAGTTTAGGAGTGGCCGGAATACGCTGGGATGCTGCAAAACACATTGGCCTGCCTTCGGAAAACTGCGCCTTCTGGTCGCAGATGGCATCGGTTAGCGGTCTGTGGCATTACGGTGAGATTCTTGACGGACCCGGCGGCGACAAATACCGCCTGCTCAAGGAATACACCGACTATATCGGCGTTACCGACTCGGAATACTCCAAGTGGTGCCGCGAGCAGGTGTGCGGAGGCAATGTTCCGTCAGGCGGCGGAAGCTGGACTCCGAACGGCGTAAAAGCCGAATGCATCGTGTATATGGCTGAAAGCCACGACGACTATTCCAACGACGGGCAATACGGCTCAAACACCGCATTTATAAGCCAGGATAAAATCGACCGCGCATACGCCATCACCGCATGCCGCAAAGGCGAGACTTCGCTTTACTTCTCCCGCCCGGAGGCCACAAGCCGCAACGCCATTAAAATGGGCCAGAAAGGAAGCACCCACTTCACAAGCAAGGAAGTGGCCGAAGTAAACAAATTCCGAAATGCGATGACAGGCACCGACGACTACTACTCGACTTCGTCGGGTGTGGCCTGCATAACCCGCAAAGGCGGAGGCGCATGCATTGTAATCGGTGCCGGAGGAAGCCGGAATGTGTCGGTTTCCAACGGCGGAAGCTATGTTCCGTCAGGCCAGTACACCGATCATATCTCGGGCAATACGTTCACTGTAACCGCATCGACTATAAGCGGCCAGGTCGGCAGCACGGGCATCGCCGTGATATACGGCGAAGTTTCGCACGAACCATCGGTAAGCTTCTCGCCCGCAGGCGGAGAATTCCAGAACACCATAAGCGTTACCGCAACCGCATCATACGCAACATCGGCCTGGTACAAAATAGGCAATGGCGCACAGACAAGCATCAACGGAAGCACCACTTTCCAGCTTGGCGCCGACATGCAGCCGGGACAGAGTGTGACCGTAAGCTGGAGTGCCACCGGCGATGAAGGCACCCGTTCGGGTTCGGTTGTGTTTACCAAAGTCGACAAACCCGCCGGCGCATATGTATACCTCGAAAATACCGCCGGATGGAGCGCACCCGCAGTGTGGGCCTGGAACTCAAGCGACAACTGCACTTCGGCAGGTGTATGGCCGGGCGACCTCATGACCCGCACTTCCGACGGGCGCTGGTTGTGGACAGCTCCCGTCGGCAAGATTCCTACCAATATAATATTCTCGGACAACGGCTCATCACAGACAGCCGACCTGGCGTTCCACAACGGACACACATATAAATGCGACGGCAGCCACAGCGACCTCGGCGGAAGCTCGTCCGATGTCAAAATGCCTGCATCGCTGTATGTGCTTGGCAACATAGCCGGCGCACAATGGAACACCGCAGCCGGAAAGGCCATGACCAAATCGGGCAATACATTCGAAATCGACAATATTGAATTCGAGGCCGCGCCCGGAGAGAACAAATGCTACTTCAACCTCACCGACGCACTCGGAGCCGACTGGAACGAACTCAACGCAACAGCCAACCGCTACGGAGCTGCAACCGAAGGCGCTCCCCTGAACAAAGGCGACAAGGCCGCGATGAAACTCTATGCCAACAACGTAGACGCATCGGGTTGCCTGTCGTGGATAACCGACCCGGGAAAATACAAACTCATCGCCGACTTCTCGTCAATGACAATTTCCCTGCTTGACGCCGGCACAAGCGGCATCGAGGACTCCTGCATCGACAATCACACTCCGGCTGAATACTACAATCTCCAGGGTGTGCGGATTGCCGAGCCAGGTCCGGGCATATATATAAAGGTAACAGACGGAAAAGCATCCAAAGTTGTGATTCGATAATCAATCATCAAACCGGGTCATTGCATATGACCACCGCAAATACCGAAAAAAACGAAAAAACGCGGAATCGCTTGGCGGTTCCGCGTTTTTTTTGTAACTTTGCGGGCGATTTCGTAATCTCTGGCAGGACATGCAGCCTGCGTATATTGCGATTAATGTTAACATTTTAATCTTTAAAGACTACAATGGATCTGATTAAAGTTGCCGAAGAAGCATTTGCTACCGGCAAGCAGCACCCCGAATTCGGCCCCGGCGACACCATCACCGTGGCATACCGTATCAAAGAAGGTAACAAGGAACGTATCCAGCAGTACCGCGGCGTTGTGATCCGCATCAGCGGCGAAGGCACCAAAAAGCGCTTCACCGTTCGTAAAATGAGCGACAACATCGGTGTAGAAC